>NZ_JBYLHW010000061.1:0-14620 GCF_057747715.1 Bacillus sp. JST-5
AGACCTCTTGGAGGGTGGAGTGACCACTGGCATAAAGAGAACAGCTATTCACGGAAGTTATAAAGACTTGCGTCAATTATCTTAATTGAACCGCCGTATACGGAACCGTACGTACGGTGGTGTGAGAGGACGGGAGTTAATCGCTCCCTCCTACTCGATTGATTTTTTTGCATCAAAGTGGAATATACACTAAAATGGAATTCGATAGCTCCGAAGGGAGGAATTATAATGAAAATGACGATTCCAAAGTTAAGAAAATTATTAGAGGAGCGTTTACAAAACGACGATCGTACGTTTAAATATAATCGTGATGATGAATCTTTACGAGTAGAAAGCAATAGTACGGAAAAAGGAATTACATTGTCACTTTCAAAAATATTGGCAAAATGGGAAATTAATAAGGAAAAAGCTATTGATGAAGTTGTTTATTATGTTGAAGAAGCTCTTCAAGTGATGGGGCAAGAACATTCCATTTCTGGAAGAGAAAAAAATATTTTTCCTGTCATTCGTTCTACATCTTTTCCAACGAAAACAAGTGAAGGTGTTTCATTTATTTATGATGAGCATACGGCTGAAACTAGAATTTACTATGCATTGGACTTAGGGAATACTTATCGGTTAATTGATGAAGCATTCGTAGAGCGTGAAGGTTGGAATGTTGAACAAATTAGAGAAATTGCCAAATTCAATGTTCGCTCATTACCAACAAATTATAAAAAAGATTCAGTTGCTGGAAATGATTTTTATTTTATCAATTCGAATGATGGTTATGATGCCAGTCGTATTTTGAATGAATCTTTCTTAAAAGAAATGGATGAAATGAAGAAAGGTACGCTTGCTGTGGCAGTCCCACACCAAGATGTATTAATTGTAGCAGATATCCAAAATGAAACTGGTTATGATATTCTTGCTCAAATGACAATGAGCTTTTTCACCAATGGATTAGTGCCAATTACGGCTCTATCGTTTCTATATGAAAATGGTGAACTCGAACCAATTTTTATTCTAGGGAAAAATCGACCATCTAGAAAGGAGAAATAAATATATGAACGTTTTTTACAACAAAGAAGGAATTGGGGATACTTTGCTAGTAACTTTAAAGTTTGATCATGAGGGGGACAAACTTCACGAACGAAGAGGAAATGTTGTAAGAATTTATGATGAAAAGACAAATGAAACCCTTGGATATAATATTTTTCATGCTTCTAATTACTTCCAAATCTCAGAAAATAATGCAATTGAATTAAATGATGCTTTCGTTGATACGCTAAATAACGTACTAAAAGAAAATGGATTTCAAGATAAAATCGAAGCAGATCTTTCACCAAAGTTTGTTGTCGGCTTTGTTAGAAAAAAAGAAAAGCATCCAAATGCAGATAAATTAAGTGTTTGCCAAGTAGATGTAGGCAATGAAATATTACAAATCGTTTGTGGTGCACCGAATGTTGCTGAAGGTCAAAAAGTAGTGGTCGCGAAAGTCGGAGCGGTTATGCCTAGCGGCTTAGTCATTAAGCATGCTGAATTAAGAGGTGTTCCATCAAGTGGAATGATATGTTCTGCAAGAGAACTTGAATTACCAAACGCCCCTCAAGAAAAAGGAATTCTTGTTTTAGAAGGGGACCAATATCAAATTGGTGAACCGTTTCGCTTTTAACAAAAAGAACTGCACTCTTCTTTAAAAAATAGATGAAAAGGGTGCAGTTTTTTCCTTTTAGCCTCGTATTATTTTAACGGAGTCAATGAATCTACATATATTTTTATTTATTTCATTGGTAAAATGAAAGAGGAAAATGTATTGGCAGAAAGAGTGACAAAAATGGAATGGTTGAAAAAACTACTAAAAATTTTTCAAGAAGAACGTATAGAAGAGGAAAAGTCGATCGTTGATGATACATTTGTTTCCAAAAATATAAATAAAGAAATGCAAACGAAGGTAACGTATCATTATCCAAAAGGAAATTTTCGATTCCCCATTCAATTAGATTCTGAAAAAACAACCGGAGAATTACGTAGAAAAAGACAAAGAGAACAACAAAATATAAAAGGAGAAAAAGATATAGAAAATGAAAGTTCTAGAAAAAAGCCATATAAGTTTGAAGATATACCGTCACCCATATATGGTTTTACTAGAAAGCAGAGAAAAAGACAGTTATTGGATGTAGAAGAAGATTCCAAACCATTTGAAAATAAAACATCCATAAACGAATCCAATGAAACTATTGAATTTTTGGGGACGGAGGATCCAGAGCTCTTACCAATGAATGAACAACGAGAAAACGAGACAAATGTTCATCATAATGAGGAAGAGGAAGAATCTAATGATTCATTGGTACATATGGAACAAGAAATCGAGGAAGAAATCAGGGGTGAAACTGAAACAACAGAGGAAAAAAAGGAAAATACAATCCCTTTTAATGTTCTCATGTTAAGTAGTGATAAAAACAAAATAAAAAAAGAAAATGTTCCGTATCAGCAAAATTTGAAAAAAGATGATCAATCGAACAAACCTATGCAATCGTATATGTTTCCTCCTATACATCTGTTAAAACCTCCTGTCCAACAAACTATTGAAAAAGATTGGATGTACCAACAAACAAAACGATTAGATGAAACATTAAAGAATTTTAATGTCAAAGCTCGAGTCGTTCATGCAACGCAAGGGCCATCAGTTACAAGATTTGAAATTTCCCCTGAACCGGGAGTAAAAGTAAATAAAATTACCAATTTAAGCGATGATTTAAAACTTAGTTTAGCTGCAAAAGATATTCGGATGGAAGCCCCAATTCCAGGGAAACATACAATTGGAATTGAAGTACCTAATCATAAAAGGCGGCCGGTTTTTATAAGCGAAATTATCAATAGTCAGGCATTTAAACAAAACACATCTCCTTTAACAGTTGTTTTAGGTTTAGATATCTCTGGGAATCCAATTGTAACCGATTTAAAAAGTATGCCACATGGACTAATTGCAGGAGCTACTGGATCTGGGAAAAGTGTTTGCATCAATTCGATGATTATCAGTCTTCTCTATAAGGCGTCACCTGAAGAGTTAAAACTAATGCTTATTGATCCAAAAATGGTAGAACTAGCTCCATACAATGATATTCCGCATTTAGTTAGCCCTGTGATTACGGATGTAAAGGCAGCAACCGCTTCATTAAAATGGGCAGTAGAAGAAATGGAAAGAAGATATGAATTATTTGCAAAGTCCGGTACAAGAGATATTCAAAAATATAATGAACTAGTCAAACGTCATCATTCTGGTCAACATTTACCGTATATCGTTATTATTATTGATGAATTAGCAGATTTAATGATGGTAGCTCCCGGGGATGTCGAGGAAGCTATTTGTCGAATCGCACAAAAGGCTAGAGCATGTGGAATTCACTTAATCTTAGCAACACAACGACCTTCTGTTGATGTCATTACAGGTTTAATTAAAGCGAATGTACCGACAAGAATTGCATTTTCCGTATCATCACAAGTTGATTCTAGAACAATTATTGATGTAGGAGGAGCGGAAAAACTTTTAGGAAAAGGGGATATGCTCTTTTTAGGCAACGGTGTATCCAAAGTTCAAAGATTACAAGGAACGTTTGTGACAGATGAAGAAATAGATGCAGTCGTTAATCATGTTCGTCAACAAGGAAAACCGAATTATTTATTTAAACAAGAGGAATTATTGAAAAAGGCGGACTATCTTGAAGAAGAAGATGATTTATTCTATGAAGCTTGTGAATTTGTCGTATCACAAAAAATGGCATCTACATCAAGCTTGCAGAGAAGGTTTCGCATCGGGTATAATCGTGCAGCAAGACTAATAGAAATGATGGAGATGCAAGGAATTATTTCCGAATCAAAAGGCAGCAAACCGCGTGAAGTATTAATTTCTGAAGATGAATTGGAAATATTAAGATGAAATATCGTTTTGTAAAGATGGAATAGCATAGAAATGAAAAAAATTAATACACTATTGATTAGGCAGGCATATATTCTTATGCTTGCCTACTAGTTTTCTATTGCACAGGTAATTTTTTCAATTGGCATGGGCAAAAAATTCGGCCATAATGGATTCATACATAGTTTTGAAAGAAATGGTCTTTCATTTAAAAAAATGCTATAATGTTTCAGTATAAATGATGACAATCATTGACAATGAGCATTTCACTATCCTATTCATATACTGTTTTACATAGACGATTGTTGGAGGTTCTTTTTATGACAATATATCATTTCGTAGGGATCAAGGGTTCAGGGATGAGTGCTCTTGCCCAAATACTCCATGATATGGGGATGAAAGTTCAAGGGTCTGACTATGAAAAACATTTTTTTACACAAATTGCTTTAGAAAGGGCTGGAATTCCTATATTCCCTTTTCAAAAAGAAAACATCCAACCTGGGATGACCGTTATTGCCGGAAATGCTTATCCTGATACGCATGAAGAGATACAGGAAGCAATGAAGTTAGGTTTACCGGTTATCCGTTATCATCGATTTTTAGGAGATTTTATAAAAAACTTTGTCAGTGTTGCTGTAACAGGATCTCATGGAAAAACATCAACAACAGGTTTACTTGCACATGTTTTTTCAGGAGTCAAGCCTACAGCTTTTTTAATCGGTGATGGTACAGGTAAAGGGGAAAAAGACGCGGAATACTTTGTTTTTGAAGCATGTGAATATAGAAGACATTTTCTTTCATACTTCCCTGATTACGCTATTATGACGAACATTGATTTTGATCACCCGGATTATTTTGCTAATATTGACGATGTTTTTGCTGCATTTCAAGAAATGGCTTGGCAGGTCAAAAAAGGAATCATAGCTTACGGTGATGATGAGCAACTGCAAAAAATCCAAGCAAAAGTTCCGGTGCTATTTTACGGGTTTGGTGAAGAAAATGATTTTCAAGCAAGAAATATAGAAAAAACAACAACCGGAACAAACTTTGAAGTATTTGTACGAAATACGTATTTTGGAAGTTTCTCAATTCCTACATTTGGTAACCATAATGTTTTAAATGCATTAGCTGTTATTGCGCTTTGTCATTATGAAAATTTGGATACAGAAATCGTGAAAGAGATGTTAAAAACGTTCAAAGGGGTTAAACGACGCTTTACAGAAAAAATAGTAAATAACCAAATTTTGATTGATGATTATGCTCATCATCCAACTGAAATAAAAGCGACGATTGATGCAGCGAAGCAAAAATATCCAGATCGAGAAATTGTAGCAGTATTCCAACCACATACATTTACGAGAACTCAAACATTTTTAAACGAATTTGCTGAAAGTCTACGTCTTGCCAATAAAGTATATTTATGCGATATATTCGGTTCGGCAAGAGAAAACTTCGGTAAGTTGTCCATACATGATTTGCAGAAGAAAATAGAAGACTCAACGATTTTAGATGAAAGCAATACTTATTTATTAAATACCCATCCAAATGCTGTTATTTTATTTATGGGTGCTGGGGATATTCAAAAATTTCAAGAAGCATATGAAAAATGGATACAAGAAGAAAAAGGTGCATAAATTTTGCACCTTTTTTTATCAGCATATTGTAAAGATAAAGCGATGAATGATTTTGATTTGGACTGGGTTTTCCAAATAATACCTCATTTCATCCATTATTTTAAATGTTCAGGGTTCAGTTTTTCTAATTCAGGTAAAACGAATCGACCATTTTTTCTCACAAGGACATCATCAAAGTATATTTCTCCTCCACCGTAATCTTCTCTTTGAATCATGACCATGTCCCAATGAATGGTAGAATGGTTTCCATTATAGGCATTTTCGTAACATTGTCCTGGGGTGAAATGAAAACTTCCATCGATTTTTTCATCGAATAATATATCTTGCATAGGGTGTAAAATATATGGGTTGACACCTATAGCAAATTCTCCAATATAACGGGCACCTTCATCTGTATCAAATATTTTATTAATACGCTCTGTATCATTGGCTTTAGCTTCTATGATTTTCCCATCTTTAAATGTCAAAGTAACATTTTCAAATGTAAATCCTTGATAAGGAGAAGGGGTGTTAAATGTAATCACTCCATTGACGGAATCCTTGACAGGTGCGGTATATACTTCCCCATCTGGAATATTAAATTCACCAGCACATTTAATGGCCGGAATATCTTTGATTGAAAAAGTTAAATCTGTTCCTGGACCAGTAATTCTTACTTTATCTGTTCGATTCATTAAATCGACGATTGCATCCATGGCATCACTCATTTTTGCATAATCTAAATTGCAAACATTAAAATAAAAATCTTCAAATGCTTCTGTGCTCATTTTAGCAAGTTGTGCCATTGAAGCGTTTGGATAACGTAAAACCACCCATTTCGTTTTCGGAACGCGTATTTCTCTATGTACTTTTTTTCCTATTGTTTTTCCTTGGATTTTCATTTTATCATCAGGAACATCGGAAAATTCATTAATGTTATCTCCAGAGCGCAGTCCGATATAGGCATCCATATTTTTCATTACCTCTGCCTCAAAATCGGCCATCATTTCAAATTGTTCTTCATTCGCTCCCATTAATAAGGCTCTATCTACTTGTTGATCTTTAATAGATACAAATGGATAGCCACCTGCATTGTAGGCTTCTTTAACTAATGCAATAACAAGTTCTCGTTGAAGACCAAAGTTTTCAATTAATACTTTTTCTCCTTTTTTTAATTTAACAGAATATTGAATTAAATTTTTCGCCAGTTTTTCTATTCTAGGATCTCTCAAATTGTTTTTCCCCTTTTTCATTTTTTAATCTTATTGTAACCTTTTCCAATAAATTATGGTATGTCATGGATGAAAAATGTATAATAACGTAATAAAGGAAAAATTATGTCGAAGTAGAAGATAAATGTTTTCTATTTTTGGCACAGCAGGTCGGAGGTGCAAAATCATGGAGTGGATATTATATGTAAGTGCATTAATTTTTGCGATTTCCTTTCTTGTGTTAGTAATTTTTATTGGAAAAACGTTAAAAACATTTAATAAAACATTGCAGGATGTATCAACGACATTAAATGGGTTGGAAAAGCAATTGGAAGGTATATCTAAAGAGACAGAAGAACTATTACATAAAACAAATCAACTTGCTGATGATCTTCAACAAAAATCTTCAAGTTTGAATCATGTAGTTACTGCAGTTAAAGGAGTAGGGGAAACGATTCATGAATTTAATCGTTCGTTGAAAAAAACTACCAACTCTGTTGTTGAAAAGGTTGAGAAAAATGAAGGGAAAATGACTCAACTTTTACAATGGAGCCAAATAGCCTTTGAAATAAAGGAAAAATGGGATGAAATGAAGAAAAGAAAGAGAAATAAAGAAAATGAAAATGAGCATGTACGTATGTTCGATTAAAAGGAGTGCTATTTATGGGCAATGAAAAAAATAATGATCAGCAAATTCATGCAAAAGACTTTTTACTCGGAGCTCTCGTTGGAGGAATCGTTGGCTCATTAACGGCATTACTACTAGCTCCTAAATCAGGAAAAGAACTTCGCGAAGATTTATTGGAGCAAACTAAATATGTTCGAGATAAGACGGAATATATGAAAGAAATCGCGCTTCAAAGAGGAAGTGAGATAGCCAATATTGCTAAAGAAAAAACATCTCAATGGACACGTGCTGTACAAGAGCAATCCCAAGATTTTATTCAAAAAGTTAAAACAAGTGCAGAAAATATGAAAAAAGTTGAAAATGAGTATGACGACACACAAATTTAGAGATACAAAATCGATGAATTCGGTAATGGTAACAAATGATTAAGAAAACTTTCCCCCACGAACAACATGTTTTGTGGGGTTTTTATAACGTATGTCGGATGAAAAATCGATTACAGTTTGCTTGACTTAGTCTCTTTATCGTTTTAATACGTATTCTTGTCATATGTTTTCGCAAACTTTTCGCTACATTTCGTGACTTTTTGGCGATTTTTCGGTATAATGACGCTAATTGCAAAGTTCCTTTCACC
Source organism: Bacillus sp. JST-5 (assembly GCF_057747715.1). NCBI lineage: Bacteria > Bacillati > Bacillota > Bacilli > Caryophanales > Bacillaceae > Bacillus > Bacillus sp. JST-5. The sequence goes on from NZ_JBYLHW010000061.1 coordinate 7,985, forward strand.
AAATGGATAGAGGAAGGATGAAATTTAATGAACAACAATGAATTGGACGAGCTACGTAGAAAAATAGACGAAATTAATATACAAATATTAAATTTAATCAATGAACGCGGAAGAATTGTACAAAAAATTGGAAAAGTTAAAGAGAAACAAGGAATTTTAAGATATGACCCAGAAAGAGAACGGGAAATGTTAAATCATATACTGGAACAAAATTATGGCCCGTTTGAAGACTCAACTATTGAACATTTATTCAAAGAAATTTTTAAAGCCGGATTAGAATTACAGAAAGAACATTATAGTAAAGCTTTATTAGTTTCAAGGCAAAAGAAATCAGAAAACACGGTTATTCATATTCAAGATATAACAATCGGTGCAGGAATACCTCAAATGATTTTTGGTCCTTGTTCGGTTGAATCTTACGAACAAACGGCTGCTGTCGCAAAAGTTCTAAAGGAAAAAGGGCTTAAAATATTAAGAGGCGGGGCATTTAAGCCACGGACATCTCCATATGATTTCCAAGGCTTAGGTCTTGAAGGGTTAAAAATATTACATCGTATCGCAAAAGAATATCAACTAGCGGTAATTAGTGAAATTGTTAGCATCGCAGATATAGACCATGCATTAGAATACTTAGATATCATCCAAATTGGTGCACGAAATATGCAAAACTTTGACTTATTAAAAGCTGTAGGATCTGTGAAGAAACCTGTCCTTTTAAAAAGGGGATTATCAGCCACCATTGAAGAGTTTTTATATGCGGCAGAGTATATTATGTCTCAAGGAAATGATCAAATTATTTTATGCGAAAGAGGAATAAGAACTTTTGAACGTGCGACACGCAATACGTTGGACATTACCGCTGTCCCAGTCTTAAAGAAAGAAACACATTTACCAGTAGTAGTCGATGTTACACACTCAACAGGAAGACGTGACTTGCTGCTACCTGCAGCTAAAGCAGCACTTGCCATTGGAGCGGATGGAATTATGGCTGAAGTTCATCCTGCACCTGCAATTGCCCTTTCAGATGCAGCACAGCAAATGGACTTGGAACAATTCGAAGAGTTTTATACGGAAATTTCGAAGTTTTTACCGACAAATTCTTCACTGTTAAATTTATAGGTACTCTAAATAGAGTGCCTATTTTTCTTGATAAAGTTGATGATTTATGAATGGTATCGTATTATTATACATAAATTCATTGGTATATAAGCGATAGATATTAATAATTCACAAATCTTATAAATATTTTTTGTTTATTAATTGATAAAATATAGATACAAAATGTCGGAGTATGTAAAATTGTAATAAATTAAGGAGTGGTATGAATGAACGTAACAATTTATGATGTAGCTCGAGAAGCAAATGTATCAATGGCAACGGTTTCACGTGTAGTTAATGGGAACCCGAATGTTAAGCCATCTACAAGAAAAAAGGTTTTGGAAGTTATTAATCGTTTAGGGTATCGTCCAAATGCGGTAGCTAGAGGTCTTGCTAGTAAAAAAACAACAACAGTTGGTGTGATTATCCCTGATATTTCCAGTATTTTCTTTGCCGAACTCGCACGTGGAATTGAAGATATTGCTACAATGTATAAATACAATATCATTTTAAGCAACTCTGATCAAAATGAAGAGAAAGAGCTGCACTTACTTAATACAATGCTTGGGAAACAAGTCGATGGAATTGTATTTATGAGCGGTAATATTACGGAAAATCTTATTGAAGAGTTTAAAAAATCGCCTTCACCGATTGTATTAGCAGGTTCCATTGAACAAACAGGTACAATTCCATCTGTCAATATTGACTATGAAAAGGCAGCATTCGATGCTGTTCAATCTTTTATTGAAAACGGACATACAAAAATAGCTTTAGTTATAGGGCCGATGCACGAACCTATTAATAGAGATTTGAAGTTAAACGGATATAAAAAAGCATTAAAGGATGCAAATATTCCATTTAAAGAAGAATATGTTTTTGAAGGCGACTACACGTATGATTCTGGAATGGAAGCCATTGAGTATTTATTATCATTGGATGAAAAACCAACAGCCATTTTCGTTACTTCTGATGAAATGGCACTTGGGGTCATTCATGGTGCTCAAGATAAAGGAGTCAACATTCCAAATGATTTAGAAGTCATCACTTCGGATAATACAAGACTTGCTATGATGGTTCGTCCACAACTGACATCTGTCGTTCAACCACTGTATGATATTGGGGCTGTAGCCATGAGGCTATTAACAAAACTAATGGAAAAAGAAGAAGTGAATGAACACGTTGTTACACTCCCGCATCGAATTGAGAAAAGAAGCTCAACAAAGTGAGTTTTTTGTCGATATAAAAAGAAAAAGACATATTCATATGTGGGAGAGGGACTATGAAAAAGTTCGATTTATTGACACCAATTGGTATTTTATTCGGTATTATCGTAATTTCATTGTCAATTACGTCCAATAGAGGTATTGAATCATTTTTAAAGTTCATTGATTTATCATCAATCCTTATTGTATTAGGCGGAGTAATAGCAGCAATGTTCGTCAGTTTTTCATTAAAAGATATGAAACTCTTGGCGACTGTTATACGACAAGCATTTAAAAAAAATGAATATCATTTAGGTGAATTAATTAATACATTTACTCACCTATCTAATCGTGCCCGTAGAGAAGGACTTTTAGCTTTGGAAACTGAAATAGATGAGCTTGATGATCCATTTATGAAAAAAGGAATATTATTAGCAGTTGATGGGGTTGAGCAAGAAGTCATTATAGATGTAATGAATGCTGAAATTGCTGCAATGGAAGAGCGACATCGAAAAGGCAGAAGTTTATTAGAAAAAGCAGGAGAGTATGCCCCATCATGGGGAATGATTGGGACATTAATTGGTTTAGTGTTAATGTTGAATAACTTAAATGATCCATCAACATTAGGACCAAATATGGCATTAGCACTTTTAACAACCTTATATGGATCGATGCTTGCGAATTTAGTTTTTTTGCCGTTAGCATCAAAGCTTGCCCAAAAGACGGAACGGGAAGTGTTTGTTAAGCAAGTTATGATTGAGGGAATTATAGGTGTTCAATCAGGACAAAACCCTAAATTATTGGAGGAAAAATTAATTGCATTTCTATCATCAGAGGAAAGACGGGAAAAAGAGTTGCTAGAAATGGAGCGTGAGGAGGCAGTTAATAAATGAAAATAAAAAAATCTCCTCAAAATAATAAAAAAGGCGCTCCATTATGGATGATTACCTTTTCTGACTTAGTCACTCTAATTCTTGTATTCTTTATTCTATTGTTTTCAATGTCTCAACTAGACTTAAAAAAATTCCAAGAGATTGCCGAATCTTTTAAACAGAGAAATGTTCTAGATTTTTATCCATCATCAATTCCTTTAGACTATCCATCTTCATCAGATGATTTAATTGATGAGAAGGGAAAGCAAAAAGGATCAGGGAATAGGGATGGTAATAGCAATGATCAGTTAGATGAACTCTTACTAAAAATTAATCAATATATTAAAGATTTTAAGTTAGATCATGTGATTGTAGCAACGAGGAATGAGCGAGGAATTGTTCTTGTATTGCCTGAACATATTTTATTCAACACTGGAGAAGCTGTGTTATTAGAAAGTTCATTTCCTTTTCTCAACCAAGTAGGGGAACTGTTAAAAGATATACCGAATCTTGTAAAAGTTGAAGGTCACACGGATTCTCGACCAATAAATACTGTAAAATATCCTTCGAACTGGAATTTGTCATCTGCAAGAGCTAGTAGTGTAATTATGTACTTAATCGATGAATTTGGGATAGAACCAGAAAGATTTGTTGCGATAGGATACGCCGAGACTAGACCGATTGCTCCTAATGATGGTCCTGAAAATTGGCAGAAAAACAGACGAGTAGAAATAATTATTTCTGAAGAAACAGACATTCCATAAGCTGTCCGAAATCATTTATGAACAGGTGCGGGGTATATTAATAGACTGTTCATAACTTCGGACAGCTTTTAATTATGAAAATTATGAATGGATAAAACTTAATAACTGATCAACAACTTTTCTGTTTTTTTCTTCAATCTCAAGCTTTCTTGGAATAGGTGGGTAGATGTCCTTTGCATCATCCCAATTTTTTGGAAGTGGTAACGACGTTTTGTTTTGCCACTTATCGATCCATTCTTTTGGTAACTCTCCATAAACGTCATCATTTTTTTCATTCATTTCTAACCAAATAAATGACCATGCTCTAGGAACAACTCTCCAAATGTCATATCCTCCTCCACCGACCGCTATCCATTTGCCGTTACAGTATTGATGTGCAAGTTGATGTGCGACTTTAGGAATTTCCCGGTAGATCTTTGTTGTACAGGATAAGTGAGTAAGTGGGTCATAATAATGAGCATCCGTGCCATTTTGAGTCAAAATGATATCCGGTTTAAAATATTCTGCAATTTCTGTTGACGTCCGTTTATATGCTTCCAAAAATGATTCATCTTCTGTAAATGCGTCTAGTGGGACATTAAAGCTATAACCAAACCCTTGTCCGATTCCACGTTCATTAACATTTCCTGTCCCGGGAAATAAATATCTTCCCGTTTCATGAATAGATAAAGTACATACATTTGGATCGTCATAAAAGGCCCACTGGACTCCATCTCCATGATGGGCATCTGTATCTATGTATAGGACTCTGGCATTATATTTTTCACGAATATATTTTATGGCAATGGCACAATCATTATATATACAAAATCCCGATGCCTTACCTTGGAAACCATGATGAAGTCCTCCTCCTAAATGGAGCGCATGTTTCCCTTTCCCGTTCATCACATAATCAACGGCAGATAACGTTCCGCCAACTAACCATGAGCTAGCTTCATGCATATTTTGGAAAATTGGTGTATCTTCCGTTCCAAGTCCAAAGTTTTCAGCTTGAATTTCAGAGAGCTCTCCATTTCCTGCTGCTTTTACAGCCTCAATATATCTTTGGTTATGGAATAGACTTATTTCTTCTTCCGTAGCTTTTCTCGGTTTTATTATTTGTGAATCGTTTAATATTCGGCTGCTTTTTAATAGATCAATAGTTAAGGTAAGCCTAAATTGATTAAACGGGTGATGATTCCCAAATCGATAAGTTAATAGTTCATTAGAATAGACAAAAGCTGGTTGATCTTTCATGATGAAATCCCTGGCGTGTTAGGCCATAGTACGTTGAAATTTCGCTCTTTTAACGTTTGAATAACAGATAAAGGATTCATCGTTTGTATCCGAAAAACTAAAATTTTATATTGAGCATTATGTTTGTCTGGATAAACGAGAACACTTTGAATATTAATATTTTTCTCCCGAAAAATAGAAGCAACTTCGTAAAGCATGCCTGTACGATTAGGAACTTTAATTTCGATTTGGGAACTAGGCTGTTGACTACCGGTTAATTCAACAAATGTACGTAAAACATCTGTTTGCGTAATGATTCCAACTAATTTGTTTTCTTTTACTACAGGAAGACAACCAATTTTATGTTCATAAAATAATGCAGCAACTTCCTCTACAAAATCAAGTGGGTGAATGGTGATGATCTCCTTCTTCATTATTTCTTTGACGGGCTTTGAAAGAATCTGTTCTTCATTGTTCAAATGAAAGGAAGAAGGTAATGCTTCTTTAATATCTCGGTCCGTGATGATTCCCAACAAATGATCATACTCATCAATAATAGGAATATGACGTATTTTTTGTTCATTGATTAAAGAAATAGCTTTTTTGACAGAGTCTGTCTCTTTTAAGGTGAAAACGTGTCGATTCATAATTTCTTCTACGATCAACTCTCTCCCCCCATTCATAGTTCCTTAATACATAAAGCGATTTTTGAAACGGAGTGAATCAAATTTTTGTATAGATTCTTGATCGACTCGTTTACCAATTCTAGCCATTAAACAATTTGCTGGATGTGAACTGATTTCAGGGTCATCTGTTGCAAACCATTGTAAGCCCCCTGCCCCCATCATTTTTTCCATCATTTTTCGGTACTCCCATACATTTAATCCCGTGCCTTTTAAGTCCCAGTGCCAATAATATTCTGTCGTAATGATGATATAATCCTCCATCGCATCATCCATCATGGAAACTTTCAATAAATTTTTGCCGACGGAGCATCCTCTAAATTCTGGGATGACTTCTATCGCTCCAAGTTCGATTAAATTTTCCATGTTTCCTTCAGACCAACGTTCAAGTGGATCGGGATATAAGAATGTAACATATCCAACAATCGTATTTCGGAATCTCGCAATAATAATTCGTCCCTCAGGTAGATTCGCAATTTCTAATAGTGCTTTAAACTGTTGCTCAGGTGGACGAAAAGCAACTAAATCTTGATGGAAATCATAATTCTGTAAAATATTTTTCGGAACCGGTCCTTCGATGATTAAAATCCCTTTTGGCGTTTTTAATTCTTTGGCATTGTATGTTTTTTTATGTAACATGACCACACCTACCTTTGGCCTAATAATACATATTTACAACCATTATACTATGGAAAACGCTTTCATTTAAGATAGAATCATATATAAGTCCTGCGGTAATATGTCAAGCACCAAAATCAAAGGAATTGGAAATTCTAAACCGCAAAAGTTCTAAAAAAGGCAA
>NZ_JBYLHW010000062.1:0-14542 GCF_057747715.1 Bacillus sp. JST-5
AGACCTCTTGGAGGGTGGAGTGACCACTGGCATAAAGAGAACAGCTATTCACGGAAGTTATAAAGACTTGCGTCAATTATCTTAATTGAACCGCCGTATACGGAACCGTACGTACGGTGGTGTGAGAGGACGGGAGTTAATCGCTCCCTCCTACTCGATTAATAACCGTATCCTCCTAAATATGCTACACCAACAATAATTAATAAAATAAACAATACAACGATTAAGCTAAAACCGAATCCATCAGAATGTTTGTGGCTCATTCCCATACACCTCCTACTAATATGTTCACTATAAGGTATGTGAATATTAGAAGAAGGACAGGGTATATCCATCAATTTCAAAAAAATAGATTGGTAACTATTTTAAATGGTCAAGCTTGGGCCGTCGGTCCGCTCGGTTGAATATCAGGATCACTAATAGGTGTATCTATAAAATCTTGATCATTTAATATTTCAAAATTATATGGGAATGTATTATAAGCACCAAAAATAAAGCCAATTGAACTTTGGTTTTTATTATGGCTGGCCCAGTTGGATGCATTATTTTGCCCAACTAAAACACCTGAGTTTGTTTCTTGTCCGTTGACAAAAATGGTATTAAATATAAAAACTGGTCCGCCTGCAGCCAATGAAATTCCTCCTTATAAAACGGTTTATATAGTTTATGTGACTATTAGGCGATAAGTTCATTGACACATGAAGAACCAGTATTATTCGGAATTTTTCTCTATAACTTTTTCTTCATCTTCAATGAATGGTTGTAAATATAATTCAGCTTCATCATTAGGAATTTGATTAAACATATCAATTCCATCGCAATCATCTAAACGGGATAATATGTCTTTTATATCGTTATGATCTCCGTTGATTGAACCAAATCCTTGATTTAGTTTTTGATGACTTAAAAAATGGCTTGGAAAATTATTTCCTAAGTTGAAACAGGATGCATTTTCGATCGTACCAATTTTAATCGAACCAATAAAAAAATTGGGAGATAAATAGCCCATCTAATTTCCTCCTTCTTCACGAAAAGTAAACTTCATAGGCTTTTGATTAATTTTGATCAAAATATCATCATCAACTTTCTTTCCATTTCGATTAACTATATGTGTTCTGTTATATTTATCACTTTGAATATGTTCTTTTTTTTGATGATGAGCATTTGTTCCAAAGTTATTACCAATATTTAATACTCCACTTAAGTCTTTAATATCTAACGATTCTAATTGAAACTTCAATTCATCTAAATGAGGGTCATGAATATTGACAACATCAATGGAAAAGTGATATTCCGATTGATTTTCCTTTAATGATTTCAATTGCTTATCAATCGAGATCAATTGGTTAAGGATTTGTTCGAGAAGTTCACGGTCCCTATCCACCTAGTATCATTCCTTTTATTAATAAAATTTTGAGTAACTTATTAACACCATCATAGGATTTATACATACAATACATTGAATGGGAATGGGGGGATGGTTATGGCTGAAACAGTAGTATTTCATTCAATTGCAGTGAATGCCTTAGAAGATAATTCAGGGATTTTTGTTGGAGATAATGTGGCAGATGGGTGGGCGTCTCATAGTAAAACACAAGGTGGTATTAATTCCATTATCGGATTTTATAATCGTGTTTCTCGTAATTTGAATATTGTTCAAGACCAAGACTTACTTGATACCCAAATTAATGATATTGAATATCGTGGCTCTAGCAATACAACACAAGTATAGGGTTGTGATTTTATTGAAGAATCAAAATCCATTCATCCAGTTTGATAGTATTAAAGTTAATTATTTAGAAAAGAATTGTGGAATTTTTGTTGGTACAAATCAACAAAATTATTGGTGTACATCGTTTTCCGATAAAGCCGGTTTTGGCATTGTCAGTGGGTACTTTAATCGTGTTTCTAAAAATATAAATTTATTTCATGATCATGATTTAATTGATACGCCAATTCGAACATACACATTAAGAAAATAACTGTTTATTCTTTTTTGTAATGTTTATATTTTTTACAACTCTGTTAAAATCACCGTTTATGTTTCCAAATCCCTCGGATTTCTTTCCGATGGATTTCCATCCAGTAGGTGAATTTTTTCCTGATAATATAGCGGAGGAATTTCTTATTTCATTTACTTGTAAATGACCAAATTTAATTTTTGTCATGGTGACCTCCTCCAAATAGAGGAATATTTTGATGAATAAATTGAACATCAATTTTTTGTTTTTCATACTTTTCTTCAGAAGAATAAGTAGGAATGACGATTTGTAATAAACCATTAATATAGGAAGCAGACATTTTTTCAATGATACAATCGTTTGGCAAGCGAATTTTCCTTTTGAAAGTTCCGTGAAATCGCTCATCTTGAATCACTTGAAAAGGAGCTTCAGTGTAAGGACGTTGGATATTCCCTTCAATATTTAAAACCATTCCTTGAACATGGACAGAGATTTGTTCTTTCGATACCAATCCGGCTAATTCTGCAATAACAATAACTTCACGGCTCGTTCTAACAATATCTATTCTTGGACCTATAAGAGGCAATACATCACTGATGACATCCCAAAAATCATCACCTAAAACTTCACTAGCCTCGGCAAACGATTGGAAATTTTTTTTTATGTTCATCGGATTTCCTCCTAAATTGTTCTTCTTATATATACATATATGTTTAAACTCTATACTTTAAGCTGATAATAGTGGAATTTTCATATATGAATTGACAGTACAACCGTATAATTTATTTATTTACATGCTTCGCTTATAGATTCCGGATTTTTCCTATTGAATAGTCAAAGATTCAAGAATAAAATGATATTAGAGTACAAGTTCTTTCAATTTTACCCTCAATAACTCTAGTCTGTAACGGCTGGAGTTTTTTATTGGAAATTTTGTAAAAAAATGTACAATCTATGATATTATAAAACTAAGAAATTTGTCGGATTTTATATAAAAATAGTAACTTACCAATATATAAAAACGTCATATAAATAGAAAGACATATTTAGAAAAAAGGTGAAAATTCATGGGGGTCAACAAGAAAGTAAAAAAGTTCTTTAAATTTAGCTTATTTGTACTATTATTCACTTTTTTAATCGTTTTATTATTTCCTTTAAAAACAGAGGTTGATGCAGTTAAAGACGTACAAAGAAGTAAAATGAATTTTTCATTTAAGTCATATTACTTTTTACATGAAAAAATTATTAATCCAGAAATAGGGGATATTTGGATTGATCGACTAAATTCGAAAGAGAAGCAAACAGAAGCCGCTATGAAACAACCAACAAAGGAAGAAAAGCCGGAGAAGGTAAATAAAGAAAAACCATCGAAAGGTAAAAAGAAACCGGAAAAACCTTCCAAAAATACTCCGATCGAATCATCTCCAAAAAATATTGATAAAACGGTTTACTTAACGTTTGATGATGGTCCAGCTCAGGCAACAACTGAAATATTGAATCTTTTATCTAAATACAATGTGAAAGCAACGTTTTTTATGCTAGAACCTTCAATGAAACAATACCCTCAAATTGTTCAAAGAGTCATTCAAGAAGGACATAAAATCGGATTTCACGGAGTTACACACGATAAAAATAAATATTATTTAAACCGGCAAACAGTTGTATCAGAAATGATTCAAGGTCAACAAACATTACAAGAAATAACTGGAATATTTTCGAATTTAATCCGAACTCCATATGGGTCAAAGCCTCATATGACTTCTGATTATATACAAGCAGTAGCACAAGCTGGATTTCAAATGTGGGATTGGAATATCGATAGTGAAGATTGGAAGCTGACGGATGGGACATTTGTACAAAATACCATTCAACAAATTAACCATTTCAAAAAAGAAGAACCAATGGTTATTTTACTGCACGATCGCGAAACAACTGCTAAACATTTAGAGGATCTATTAAAATATTTAATGAACAATGGATATAAAATGGACGTATTAAACGAAGAATTACAACCCGTCCAATTTTAATCCGAAAAGTGAAGGCGAGTGCCTAGTGGCGAACGAACGGGAGACACTCCAGAACTGAGATAAAGGAAACACGACGAGGAACGAGTCGATGTTGACTTATCGTAGGGGAAGGAGTGGGTCGTTCGCAAGCCACTGCGAGCCGAACTAGACAATCCGAAAAGTAAAGGCGAGTGCCTAGTGGCGAACGAACGGGAGACACTCCAGAACTGAGATAAAGGAAACACGACGAGGAACGAGTCGATGTTGACTTATCGTAGGGGAAGGAGTGGGTCGTTCGCAAGCCACTGCGAGCCGAACTAGACAATCCGAAAAGTAAAGGCGAGTGCCTAGTGGCGAACGAACGGGAGACACTCCAGAACTGAGATAAAGGAAACACGACGAGGAACGAGTCGATGTTGACTTATCGTAGGGGAAGGAGTGGGTCGTTCGCAAGCCACTGCGAGCCGAACTAGACAATCCGAAAAGTGAAGGTACATCTAGAACGCCGTATGAACGGGAGGGCCACTCGTACTGAGATAAAGGAAACACAGCGAGGCACGAGCTACTGTTGACTTATCGCAAGGGAGTGAGGTTATCGTTTACTAGGCGTTCGTGCCAAAACTGTACAAGCCGATGAATTTAAGGAACATAATAATTTTTTCTAAAAAATGATGTTTTTTCTAAAATATAGAAGCCAGTAGAACCCAATAATGCTGTTCAATCATTTTTTGTTTTAATTGTATGTTTAGTGCAATTTGACTGATATAAGAAAATATCATTTTTATTTCCTTTACAACAATTTTATAGGACAAAAAATTAGAATAAAATTTTTACATGTTATTATTAATTCTCCGATCATTTTCAGGCTTTATACCTATGAAACAAATAAACAAGGTAAGGACTCCAAGTGCTGTAATTAAATAAAAAATGAAAAGACTATTTTTCATCATTAACGCAATTACAGGTGGCCCTGCTGCTACACCAACGAAACGCATAGAAGAATATAAAGATGTTACAGTCCCTCGTTCATCCTTATCGATTCCTTCCGTAATCAAAGCATCTAAACATGGTAAACATACACCGATACCAATTCCACTAAAAATAAAAATTGAAATAAGAAACCATAATTGATCAGATAAACTTAGCATGAAACTGGATACAGACAAAATAGAAATTCCAATTACCGAAACCCATTTCATTAAAACTTTATTTTCTTGAATTTTTTTTCCTGTTAAATAGGAAGACAAACATAAGGCACCTAATGGAATGGCGAGTATAAACCCTTTATTTAAATCATTAATTTTAAAACGTACTTCCAGCGTAGAAGATAAATAAAATAAAAGTCCAAATAAAATAAACATTAAAATCCCACCGATAAAAAAAATTGATACTAGCCATCTACCTTCTCTACGAAAAGTTGTTTTAACCTTATGTATAAACTCGTGAAATGATATGTTATGTTCTTTACGTTTTGGACTTTTAACAAAGATGATCATTAACAAAATAGAAATAAAACAAAATACTGGAAATGAGAAAAAGGGAATAAACCAGTATAAACTTGCTAATAAAGCCCCTAATATGGGACTTAAAACTTTACCTAAAGTATTAGATGTTTCGATAATACCTAATGTGCTACTCACGTCTTTTTCACTTTTAAACATATCTCCAACTAATGGTAATACGATTGGGAATGCACCAGATGCACCAATACCTTGAATCATTCTTCCGATAAGAATGATAAAATAGGCATTTTTTAATTGAATCGATGCCCAGCCTGCTAACAAACCTCCAATTCCAGCAATGATAAGACTCGGGATAATAATTACTTTTCTTCCCCATTTATCCGATAAATAACCAGCAATTGGTATGAAAATGATAGCGATGACTGAATAAACAGTAATGATTAAACTTGATTGGAAGGAAGAGATGTGTAATTCTTTTTCGATAGTTGGTAATACAGGAATTAACATTGAATTACCTAATGTCATAACCAATGGGATTGAAGCAATAGAGAGAATGGCCCATTTCTGATCATATTGAGAATAACTATATACTAAACGATCATCTTTCACTATTTTTTTCTCCTTCCCATTTTCAAATTCCATTACAAATATTATGTTCTATTTCAGAATAAACTTTTCATCGTACAATTTATTTATTACTACAATTTAAATGCTTCATAAAAAAGATGAATAGAACGAAAGGAGAATGATGTCATTTTAAATATCAGTAAGGAACGAGGTTTTTAGTGGAAATTGAAATGGTAATAATTTTTATAAGTCGAAATGACCATAAATACAAATATTCATCCAATTCTTTACATAAATGAAAAGGAAGATTTTATTTCACAAAAGATAATTCCAATGGACTATAATCATGGAATTAAATGTGTCTTTAGTCACAAGGAAAAAATAGTAAACTCGTTGAAATTTTAACTGTCGAAATAATAAGACAACTTATATTTTATGGGAGGGGATTTTATTGAAATTCTTCAAGATTTTTCTCGTGGCAATTTTAATGGTTGCCATAGCTGTTCCATTTACTGCCTCAGCAAAATCAAACAACAACGAGAACTATTATTCAATCTTGCTTAAAGAAAACAAGATAACAAAAGAATTTAAAGATGAATTAACAAAATTAGGTGTTGAAATTGCCTATGAAGTACCTGAAATTGGGTTTTTACAGGTGAAAGCAACAGGAGATGAATATAAAAAAATTAAAGGAATAAAGAAAGTTCAGGCGGTGAATCCTTCAATTAACTGGCACACCCCTCAAGAAATCCGAATTGATGCTAATATAAATGCAAAAGAGGTAAATCTTGAAAACGCAGCATTATGGGAAAAACAATGGGATATCAAAAGAATTACAAATAATGGAGCAAGTTTCGAATTAGGAACGGGATCACATGATGTAGTTGTTGCCATCATTGATACGGGAATTGATAGAGACCATCCGGATTTAGTTGGTAATTTACTACCAGGATCTAAGAACTTTGTTCCTGCTGGAGGATTTCGTGGGACCGAACCAAGCGAAACAGGAGATCCGAACGCATTTGATGATAGACATGGTCATGGAAGCCATGTGGCCGGTTCCATTGCTGGTAATGGTGCAATGTTAGGGGTAGCACCTAATACAGGAATTCGTGCTTATCGTGTCTTTGGTACAGGATCAGCTGAGACTGCATGGATATTAAAAGCAATGGTTGAAGCAGCAAATGATGGATCTGATGTTTTATCTATGAGTTTAGGTGGATTTGATATTATAGGACAAGTTTTCTATATCGATCCTGAAACAGGTAAGAAAGAAAACTTAGGAAACGATGTTGCAGATTTTGTTGCATACAAACGTGCGGTACAATATGCAACTAGTAAAGGTGCATTAGTGGTTGTTGCTGCAGGAAATGATGCTTTAAACTCAACGAATAAACGAGAAGTTACTGATTTCTTAAATAGAGAGTATGGTGGAGATGGATTATACTTTGTCGGTGCTGGTTTTAACGTACCTGCATCAATCCCTGGGGTAGTAACGGTTTCTGCGACTGGACCGAATGATGTACTCGCTAGTTATTCAAACTATGGACCTGGATTTATTGATGTAGCAGCTGTAGGTGGAGATTCAAGATTATATGATCAGTATCAAAGAGAAGGAAGATTTGACGAATACATTGATCAACGATTATTTGAGACTGAATTTAACTTGAGTGCTAGTGAAGATGGTGGTTGGTATTGGAGTATTGGTACATCAATGGCTACTCCAAAAGTTTCAGCAGTTGCTGCATTACTCATTGATAAATATGGAAAAATGAATCCTAAACAATTAGCCAACCTCTTATATAAAGTAGGGGTAGATCCAGTTAAAGGAACAGATAAGAAATTATTTGGAAATGGACATTTAAATGCTTACCGTGCCTTAGGAGGTAATTAATAAATTTAATTATTCCTAAGTTTCCTATTGAAGGTATGAATGTTATAGCTTTTAAAAAATATTACCAACTTTGAATGTTTAAAAAAACAATAAGCATCGAGGTAATGATTTAATCTTCAAGCATTACAAAACCTTATACGATGATTAGGATTATCGAAACACGAAGCCCTATTGATACTAAAATCAATAGGGCATTTCTATTTTTTATATTTTATGCTATTCAGCATTTTACTTTTTTCTTTAATAATCTAGTACTAAATTAATATTTTGTTTCATTCCATTTTTCCTTTAAGAACATTTTTAATAGCCGTAATTTTTTCTCATATCTCTTTTTTAGACTATATGCATCATCTAACGATATCCTTTGAAATTGAATGGAATCACCTGGTTTTTTTTGAGCCAATTTAGGTAAATCTATAAACGCTACTTGTCCAAGTTTCGGATAACCTCCAGTCGGTTGTCGGTCAGACATTAATATAATTGGTTGACCGTCATGCGGAACTTGAATAGACCCAAATGTCGTTCCTTCCGAAATCATTTCATGTTTTTCGCTAATAGATAAAGCATCTCCTTTTAAACGATAACCAATACGGTTGGACTCAGGCAAGATTGAATATTTTGATTTCTCAAACCGAAAAATTTCTTCTATTGAAAAATAATGAAATTGTGGTCCTGCAAAATAGCGGATAATAGAAGTATTAAATAGATCTTGATCGCCTTTAATACTCCATTTGCATTTAATTTTCGAAAATGGTTTGACTGGAAGAATATCTCCTTTCTGAATAGGACGTAATAAAATCGAATTTCTTTCGTCTGAATGTGGAAAATAGGATCTACTTTCTAATATAGGTTGAATGTGTATTCCGTTTTTTACTGATATATAAGCTCTACAACCTTGTCGTACACCTTGAAAAGATAATATATCATTTGATTGGACAGTAATTGGTCGATGATTGTCAACTTTTTTTCCATTGATCATTGGAGAAAGGTTTGCTCCAGAGATGCAAATGATTGTATCACAAAGAAATTGAAGTACTGGCCCGATTATCGTGACTTCTAAACATGCATCATTTTCATCATTACCTATTATATAGTTCGCTAATTTGAACGAATATTCATCCATTGGGCCTCCAACAGGTACCCCAAATTGTTGATAACGATATCTACCTAAATCTTGAATCGTAGTAAATAAACCACCTTTTATTACTTTTATGGCCAATTTTTATCCTCCCACGCATAGAATTGTTCCTTGCTAATTGGGTAAAACTTAACTAAATCCCCAGGGCGAAGTCTTGAGGGTTGCTTTTGATGAATTTGAAACAACGAAATAGGCGTTCTGCCGATTATATTCCAGCCTCCAGGAGAGGAGGCCGGATAAATTCCAGCCTGTTGGCCAGCAATTGCCACCGACCCTTTCAAAACTTTCGGACGGGGAGTAGATTTTCTAGGAATTTGTAATCGCTCATCTAATCCTCTTAAAAAGGGGAATCCTGGTGAAAATCCAATAAAATATACTTCGTAAATTGGACGACTATGTATGGCGATTAATTCTTTTGGTGAGATACGCTTTTGCTCGCAAATATCTTTTAAGTCTAGGGCAAATTCTTCATCATAGCATACAGGTATGTACAAGGTTCTACGTTTCTCTTTTCGATAAGGTAAATCCCTATCAAGAAACTTTTGAATATAGGTGACGACTTCAGAGTAAGGATGATCAGATTGAATTAATTGAGATTGATAATGAACGGTAATAGTTGTATAGGCAGGAATAGCTTCGATAAAACCATGAAAAGGATTTTCATAAAGTGCGTGACATACTTTTTGAACATGACGATAGATATCAGGTGAAATCGAATTTCCAAAATAAATGATGAGTGAATCTTCACTTAACGGAACAAAAGTTGGAATCATTGTTTTTCTATCACCTTTCATTAAAATTTTCTCATTAAATGAATAAAAAACGCAACTTATTACATCATCCAGAAAATTTGATGCATTAAAAAGAATTTCTATTAAACTCATAAAAGGAAAAGTTGAAATATTTCATAGAATATTTCGATAAGCTGTTGGAATTTTTACTTTTAAGTAGTAATATGTTATGGGATATGTTCAATCCCTTATAATGAATCTTACTATTTTATACCTCGGTGGAAAACATAAACTTAAATCTTATTTTTGTATAACAAAAAGATTAGTAAGGAAGTGGTTAAATATTTGACAATTTCAAATATTTTTTATTTCCTTTCTTATCTTATTTCCTTTGTATCTATCGCTTTACAGTGGTAAAATGAGGGATGGAAACGTTTAAATCCTACATTAAAATAATTTATACATAATTTTTTTACGTACAAAAATAAGGTGTATAAAATTAGGGGTTAAAATAGTTCGTAAAACTTGTATTTACTTACGTTCTTTGGAGGGTTTTCTAAATGGGAAAGCTTACAAGTAATAAAAACAATCCATGGCAAAACTTTCACGGTCCTAATTTAGGATATGTCATGGAAATGTATGATTTGTATTTACATGATCCAGACCAAGTCGATGAAGATTTGAAACAATTGTTCCAACAATGGGGGCCACCGGTGATAGAAGGAAAAGAAATTTCTTCTGAGACTGCTCCCCAAACATTTATGCAAACCAGTAACATAGAAAAGACGGTAGCTGCCATAAAATATGCTGAACATATTCGTACATATGGACATATGGCTGCAGATATTAACCCGCTAACTAAAGATGGAATAGATACTTCTGTTACAGATATGAAAGCTTTCGGTTTAACGGAAGAAGATTTAAAAGCTATTCCAGCATCTATTATAAGCTTGAACTTACCGTCTCATATACAAAATGCATTTGAGGCTATTGAACATTTAAAACAAGTTTATACTCAATCATTAGCTTTTGAATTTAACCAAGTACACAGTGTGGAAGAAAAAAATTGGTTGAGAAACGTAGTAGAATCCGGACAACTCAATCGTAATCTTTCCAAAGAGAAAAAGTTGGAAGTACTTAAAAGATTAACAGAAGTTGAAGGTTTTGAACAATTTTTACATCGTACTTTTGTTGGTCAAAAACGATTTTCTATTGAAGGTGTAGACGCATTAGTTCCATTATTGGATGAAATAATTGCAGAATCTGTTCAGCATGGAACAGAAACAATCAATATTGGAATGGCACATCGTGGTCGTTTAAGCGTATTGGCCCATGTATTAGGAAAACCTTATGAAATGATTTTTGCAGAATTTCAACATGCACCAAATAAAGATTTAATTCCATCAGAAGGTTCTATTGGAATTACTTATGGATGGACAGGGGATGTTAAATATCATCTTGGACTTGATCGTAGATTAAAAGATGGTAACACTCGTGAAGTAAGATTGACTTTAGCAAACAATCCAAGCCATTTAGAATTTGTCAATCCAGTAGTAGTTGGATATACGAGGGCAGCACAAGAAAAACGGAATGAAAAAGGGTTCCCTAAACAAGATCAAAACTCATCTCTTGGTATTTTAATCCATGGAGATGCGGCGTTTCCAGGACAAGGTGTAGTTGCAGAGACGCTAAACTTAAGCAGATTAAAAGGTTATCAAACAGGTGGTACTATTCATATTATCGCAAACAATATGATTGGTTTTACTACTGAAAGTGAAGATTCTCGTTCCACAAACTATGCTAGTGACCTTGCAAAAGGATTCGAAATACCAATCGTACACGTAAATGCGGATGATCCAGAGGCTGTATTAACGGCTGCTTATTTTGCTGTTTTATATAGACATACGTTTAAAAAAGATTTCTTAATTGATTTAATTGGATACAGACGTTACGGACATAATGAAATGGATGAGCCAATGGCTACCAATCCATTAATGTATCAGATTATCCATAAGCATCCTACCGTACGTCAGTTATATGCAACTCAATTAGAAAAAGAAGGAATCATTTCAAATAACGAACAACAAGAAATGTTGTCTGCGGTTGAAAATAAATTAAAAGCAGCATACGAAAAAGTACCTAAAGCGAAAGATGCATTAGATACTGAAATGAATCCTCCTTTAATAGTAGAGAAAGGGTTCCCTAAAATAGAAACAGCTGTGAATGAAAAACTTTTAAAAGAATTGAATCAAGAATTATTAACTTGGCCAGAATCATTTAAACCATTTAAAAAATTAGAGAGAATATTAAAACGAAGAGATCAAGCATTTGATGAAGGAAAAATCGATTGGGCCCATGCAGAAACATTAGCATTTGCATCGATCTTAACAGAGGGTATTCCAATTCGATTAACTGGACAAGACTCTGAACGTGGAACTTTTGCGCATCGACATATCATGTTGCATGACTTTGAAACAGGAGAAGTATTTTCACCTTTACATCAATTGTCAAAAGCAAAAGCGTCTTTTGCCGTACACAATAGCCCGTTATCTGAAACTAGTGTGTTAGGCTTTGAATATGGATATAACGTATTTGCTCCTGAAACACTAGTATTGTGGGAAGCTCAATTTGGTGATTTTGCTAACTCAGCACAAGTAATCATTGACCAATTTATATCTTCTGGAAGAGCAAAATGGGGGCAAAAATCAGGACTTGTCATGTTATTACCACACGGTTACGAAGGACAAGGTCCAGAACATTCAAGTGCGAGACTTGAAAGATTTCTACAACTTGCTGCTGAAAATAACTGGACGGTTGCGAATTTATCTAAGGCGTCTCAATATTTCCATATTTTACGACGTCAAGCTTTAATGTTAAATAAAGATGAAATTCGTCCGTTAATTATTGTGACTCCAAAAAGTTTACTACGTCACCCATTAGTGGCAGCAAATGGAGAAGAATTATCAAAACATCAATTCCAACCTGTTGTTGAACAACCGGGTCTAGGTTTAAAACCAGAAAAAGTAGAACGTGTCATTCTATGCTCTGGTAAAGTTTCAATCGATTTAGCTGAAAAGCTTGAACAAATCGAAGATAAAGACTGGTTCCATATTTTAAGAATTGAAGAACTATATCCATTCCCAATGGAAGAAATAGCTAATCGCTTGAAAGAATATGAGAACTTAAAAGAGATTTTCTGGGTGCAAGAGGAACCAAAAAATATGGGTGCGTGGAACTTCGTTGAACCTAGAATTCACGCATTATCTCCAGCAGGAGTGGATGTTGTCTACGTTGGACGCCGTAGAAGATCAAGTACGGCAGAAGGAGATCCACTTGCTCATAAAGCTGAGCAATCTAGAATCATTGAAGCAGCATTTAAACGTTCATAATTTTGTTAAGATATTAAACTTTTTATGAGATGAAAGGGGATTTTTCAAGTGGCAGATGTTAAAGTGCCGGAATTAGCAGAATCTATTACAGAAGGTACGATTTCTCAATGGCTAAAACAACCTGGTGACTATATTAATAAAGGAGAAGCTATTGCCGAATTAGAAACTGATAAAGTAAATGTAGATTTAATTTCAGAAGAAGCTGGTGTAATTAAGCAGTTATTATTTAATGAAGGTGACACTGTAAAAGTTGGAGAAACAATCGCAATCGTAGAAGAAGGAGCTACTGCAACAGAAACTACACCGAAAGAAGAACAAAAAACAGAAGCTCCGAAAACAGAAGAAACAAAACAAGAGACAGCACCTTCTACACCTGTTGTTGAAAAAGAAGAATCAACATCTGGTCAAAGACCAATCGCCTCTCCGGCAGCTAGAAAATTAGCAAGAGAAAAAGGAATTGACTTAACGACTGTTCCTACTGTTGATCCATTAGGTAGAGTTAGAAAACAAGATGTTGAAGCTGCGGCAAATGCACCGAAACAACCAACTAGTGCACCAGCACAACCAGCAGCAAAAACACCTGTGATTGATACACCTGAAGGTAAACCAGTAGAAATTATTAAAATGTCTAGAAGAAGACAAACCATTGCTAAACGATTAGTGGAAGTCCAACATACAGCTGCAATGTTAACAACATTTAATGAAATTGACATGACAGCAGTTATGGAATTACGTAAACGTAGAAAAGATGCGTTTTATGAAGAGCATGAAGTCAGACTTGGATTTATGTCATTCTTTACAAAAGCCGTTGTTGCTGCTTTAAAGAAATACCCTCTATTAAATGCAGAAATTGCTGGAGATCAATTAATCGTCAAAAAATATTATGATATCGGTGTAGCTGTGTCTACAGATGAAGGATTAGTTGTTCCTGTTGTACGTGATGCAGATAAGAAAAACTTCGCTGAAATTGAATCTGATATTTTACACTTAGCTAAAAAAGCAAGAGATAATAAATTAAGTTTAAGTGACCTTCAAGGTGGAACATTTACTATAACAAATGGGGGAGTTTTCGGATCATTAATGTCCACTCCAATCTTAAACGGACCTCAAGTAGGTATTTTAGGAATGCATAAAATTCAAGTTCGTCCAGTAGCTGTAGACAATGAACGAATTGAAAACAGACCGATGATGTATGTAGCACTATCTTATGACCATCGAATCGTAGACGGTAAAGAAGCTGTTGGTTTCTTAGTAAAAGTAAAAGAATTACTTGAAGACCCTGAACAATTATTATTAGAAGGATAAGCCATGGAAGAAAACATACTAAGATTAGTGGGTAAGGTCATCGACGGGTGATCTTACCCACTATTTCTTTTTTGAGTTATAGTGAGGA
>NZ_JBYLHW010000063.1:0-14511 GCF_057747715.1 Bacillus sp. JST-5
TTCAGCATATAAAACTGAAGCGAATAAATGGGAACAACGTATTGGCGAGCATATAAAACAAAGAAGATTCAAAAAAGCACCAAATGAATATTTAAACACTATTGAAGAGAAATGGAAAAGGCACAACTAATTTATTGTGTTGGTTGTGCCGTCTAAGTTTTTTTTGAAAAAATAAATGATTTAAATATTTATATCTATTTTTATTTCAGCATCTGTCCGCAATAATTATATATTAAAGACGATTTTAAATTTCTTTAAAAGTTGCCCCAAAAGTTGCCCCACTTGCCCCAAAAAGTGCCCCAAAATAATAAGTTATTTTACACCATTTTACAAACGTTGATAAATACAAAAAACCCCGAAAAGCCTTATATATCAAGCGTTTCAGGGTTTTTATATACTGCATTTTATGCAGCGATTCCATTAACGAGAGTAGAACTCAACGATTAGAGACTCGTTAATTTCTGCTGGTAATTCAGAGCGTTCAGGTAAACGAGTATAAGTACCTTCTAACTTATCAGCATCAAATGTTAAGTATTCAGGCACGAAGTTGTTTGCTTCGATAGCTTCTTTAATAATTGCTAAGTTGCGAGATTTTTCACGAACGCTAATTGTTTGACCTGGTGTTACACGGTAAGATGGGATATCTACACGACGACCATCTACTAAAATGTGTCCGTGGTTAACTAATTGGCGAGCTTGACGACGTGTACGAGCTAAACCTAAACGGTATACAAGGTTGTCTAATCTTGATTCAAGAAGAATCATGAAGTTCTCACCAAGAACCCCTTTCATTTTTCCAGCTTTCACAAACGTGTTGCGGAATTGGCGTTCGTTTACTCCGTACATATGACGTAGTTTTTGTTTTTCTTGTAATTGTAACCCATACTCAGATAATTTTTTGCGTTGGTTAGGACCATGTTGTCCTGGTGCATATGGGCGTTTTTCTAACTCTTTACCTGTACCGCTTAAAGAAATACCAAGACGGCGAGAAATTTTCCAACTTGGACCTGTATATCGAGCCATTAATTGACTCCTCCTTTGTTTTTATTAGGTAAAATAAAAACAGTTGTGCTACATCTTTTATGACCATTTTGTTTTTCTGTACCCTCGCTCCAGCAGCAGAGAGTTACTCGGTACAACTCATAAGAGCAACAAAATGTATCAATAAAAGTGTCCACAAAGGCTGCAATATTTTACACAAAGAACATTATATTCATTTTTTATTGGTAAGTCAACTTTTAATCGAATTTTATCGAAAAGATTATAGACAAAATTTAATGAAAATCACATAAATTGATGAATTTGTATGCTATAATGAATGAAAACTGAATGAGTGATTATTCATGAAATTACAAAAATCAAATTTCGTACGATTGTTTTTCATTTTTTTGTTTGTCACTATTACTGTATTTGCCGTTTTCACTAGGCAGGAAACGATGAATGATAAGCAAAAATTACCGATTCAATTAATCGTATTGAAACAAAGTTCAAATATGAATGATCATCCGTTGGTTGCTATGTACCAATATTTCAATCATAAACATGTATTAGCTATATATGAAGTTTTACAAAACGATAAATATAAATTTAGAGCAATTAATTCAGTAGTAATAGACAAAACTCCAACCTTATTGACGAACGACAAATTTTCGCACGGAATATGGGTAAAGTTAGGTAATAATTGGGAGTACTTTGATGAAAATTTATTAAGAAAAAGTAGAGATACCAGCTACATATCATCTCTTCCAAAATATTCTACTGAATCTCAATTTGATGAACAAAATCATACAATCTCGATTCCTCATGGTAAACAATTTCTAACTTTCAAAGAAAATGAGCGACCGATCAAAATTTTTCAGCTAGATGAAAACAATCAATACTTCCTTGTACTGTATCGTAATGATGTGAAGGTATTAGTCTCTTATAATGAAGTTGATTAAACTACTACTTTAGGTGAGGAAAAATGTCTATGGAAAACGATATACTTTTTAAGTTTAAAGGGATGTGTTTTGATGCCTTCAATATTAAAAAGGATGAAATTCAACCGAAAGTTCTTTTTCAAAATTTATTTCATGTCATAAAAGAAACGTTATCAATAAAAGAAGTTCAACTTGTCATAGCGAGCAATCAAATATTCCCAAATAGCTATAATCATTTATATGAAATTTTAGAAATTCATCATATCATTAAAGAAATGAATTTTCATGTAAAAAACTTAAAAGAGAATGATTTGGTCATTTTTCATGAAATAAACATAGATCGATATAATCGAATTTTATATATAAAAAATGAAAACGACCAAGTTTATGGTGCTATTTTCATGCGAGTAACTTCCCAAGTCCCATATTCAAATACATTTTGGTTACAGTTGAGTGAAATTATTCATCAATATTTAGTAAAAGTAGTGGCCATTTCAAAATTAATGATTGATGAATATCGAAATAAACGATTATCCAATGTATCTGATACTTTTCATTCATCAATGGATATTAACGATGTTTTAAGAGAAATCGTGAAAGTATTGAAAGAAATTTTTCCTTTCTATGAACACTCACTTTTTTTATCGACAGATACGATTCAAAATAAAGATTTACCGGTAAAAAATTTTGATTACTTATCAAGTAATCAAATTGCAATGAAAACTTACGTAACCGGTGAATTTCAAATGGAAGAAAGAAATTCAGATCATATTTTCGTTTTATATGCCCCAATAAAAGGGAAACAAGGCGTTTATGGAGTTTTGGAAGTAATAGCTCCTCCAACGATGATGCCAGAGAAGGAAGATATTGAGTTTATTACTGTATTAGCCAAAACAGCGGGTAATGCTTTAGAGAATGCTCATTTATATCAGCAATCAAGACGATTAATTGATGATCTGCAACTAATTAATGACACCTCACGAAAATTAAATGCTAATTTAATATTTTCCGATACATTAACGTTTATGTCTGATCTATTTAAAACCTCTTTTCAAGTTGAGGAGTTTGGATTTTTTCAACTGAAGGAAAATCAATATACACTATTACCAGGACATACTTCATTTTTTGAAAGAGAAGATGTTCAATCATATATACAAGTCATATATGAGGAATTGGAAAATAATAAGGAAGCAATATTCTTTGGTGATACAAGCCAACATCAATTATTGCATTCATGTCCATATCAAACAATAATCGCGATACCGATGACACATAGCCAATCATTTTTAGGGTTTGTCATCGTTCTTCAAAAAGAACCATATAGTGTTACATTTGAATCTTTTAAATTAATGCAATCTTTAATTCAGCATTGGACATTGGCTTTTATGAATTCCCTTTTAAGAGAAGAGTTAGAAAAACTTGTTATTACTGATTATTTAACAAAACTTTATTCAAGAAATTACTTAGACCAAAAAATAGAGGAATCGATGTTAAAAGATATCGAGGGAACATTTATTTTAGTAGACATAGATAATTTTAAAGACGTAAATGATCGTTTTGGACATCAAACCGGTGATAAAATTCTCATTCAAGTTGCCAATATTATTAAAGAACATATTCGTTCCACAGATATCGCTGCTAGATGGGGCGGTGAAGAATTGGCAATCTATTTACCGGGATCATCCCTCCAAACAGGTATTTCTGTTTCCGAACGATTAATTGAAAAAGTTCAGGAGGAGACTAATCCGAAAGTGACGATTTCATGTGGAATTTCCCACTGGAAGAAAAGTAATTATGATACACCATTAAAACTATTTAAACGAGCTGATGAAGCATTGTATCAAGCGAAACGTTTAGGTAAAAATCGTACGATTCATCAAATATCAGATAAAATCGGATAAATGAAAACGGATGCTTCATGCATCCGCTTTTTTGAAAGGTTAAATATATTCTGTTAATACTTGCACAAACTGTTCCAAATATTTTTCATCTTCTTCGTCGAAACGATCTAGTTCGGGGCTGTCGATATCTAATACCCCTAAAAGTTCACCGTTTTTAATCATAGGGACGACGATTTCTGATCGAGATGCTGCATCGCAAGCGATATGACCGGGAAATTGATGAACATCCGGAACACGGATCGTTTTTAATTCTTTAGCTGCTGTTCCGCATACACCTTTTCCAATCGGAATTCGAACGCATGCAGGCAGGCCTTGGAACGGTCCAAGTACAAGCTCGTCTTGTTCAAGCAGATAAAAACCAACCCAATTAATTCGATCAAAAAATACATTCAATAAGGCAGAAGTATTGCTTAAATTTGCTATACGGTTGGGTTCCCCGTCCAATAAAGATCTTAATTGTTTTATAACTAACTCATACCGTTCTTTTTTTGAACCAGTATATTGTTCTACTGTAAACAAAGTCATCACCACTCATTTCGTCATTATTTATCAAATGATAATATATTTTCATGGAAATTGTCGAGTATTATGTAAAGGAACATATGCAATTTTTATCGAAATAACTCAATAGACAAATATGTTGGAGGATGAAAATGAAACGTTCTGAATTAGCGAGGCAACAAATCGTTGATGCGGCTATTTCATTATTTAATACAAAAGGCTATAATGGGACAACTGTAAGAGATATTTCAGCAAAAGCAAATGTAAATGTTGCTACAATCTCCTATTATTTTAATGGAAAAAATGGGTTATTAGAACACTGTTTTATTACATTTTTTGAAAACTATTTGAAAGAGCTTGAAGAAGCATGCGTTGACCTCGAACAGCTAGGGGCGAATGAATGTTTAAAAAAGGCAATTAAACAAATTATGAATTATCAATATGAACATTTAGCTTTAAGTCGATTTGTTTGGCGAGAGGTTTCTATTGATACTCAAATGATAAGAGAAATCATGTCCACGTATTTAATGAAGGAACGATATTTATTAAAAAGTATATTCGATTACGGGATTCGTGAAAAAACGTTTCGTCCAATCCCGACAAGTATATCCGTCATCCAATTAAAAAGCATGATGACAATGCCTTTTTTAAATGCCCATTACCATTCAGAAGTTTGGAACGTTTATTTACAAGACACGTATTATTTTGAAAGATATACAGAACATATTTGTGATTGGGTTGACAATTATTTGATGGATAAGAATAATCAAAAAAAGTAATAATCAAATAACCTCTCTCAATTCCACGAGGTTATTTTTTATTATGTTCAATTTTTTTCTATGAAAATTATATGTTTTTTTACAAAAAATTTGAAAATGGTAGTCAAAAAATGTCGTTTACATGGTATCATATTAACATTAATATAGAATTTTAATATAGTTTTCAAAGATAGATTTAGATTGGAAAACATTGGAGAGCAGGGGGCTTATCATGGAATACATTATTGCAATAATTTTACTTGTTATTGCTTTTTTAATTACCGGCTTTATCGTAAAAAAGAAATATTTTAAAGAAGTAGATCGACTTGAAGCTTGGAAAATTGAATTGTTAAACCGCCCTGTATTAGACGAACTTGCAAGAATAAAAAGATTAAAAATGTCAGGACAGGCAGAAGAATTGTTTGAAAAATGGAGACAAACTTGGGATTCTATCGTGACAGCCGACCTACCTGATGTGGAAGATATGTTATTTGATGCTGAAGAATATATCGAAAAATATCGTTTTTCTAAAGCAAAATCAATCTTACATAAAATTGAATCAATATTAAAAGAGACAGAAGGCCGTATTGAAAAAATGGTAGAAGAGTTAAATGATTTAATTGGCAGTGAAGAAATGAATCGAACAGATATTGATTTACTTTCTGAACAATATAAAGAATTGAAAAAAAGTATTTTAGCTCACAGACATGTTTATGGTAAAGCGGCGAATGCAATAGAGAAAAAATTAAATGAAATGGAAACGTTGTTTGCGAATTTTGAAGAGGAAACAGAAAACGGAAATTATTTTCAAGCTCGTGAACATGTATTAACTTTGCGAGAAAAAATTCAAGCACTACAAGAAAAGATGGATGTTATCCCTCATCTTTTAAATGAATGTCTTCATAAAATTCCAATTCAGCTGAAAGAAATATCAGACGGTACAGCTGAAATGAAAAGTCAAGGATATTTTCTTGAACACATTGGAATTGAAAAAGAATTATCGAGAATGGAAAAGCAATTAGAAGCATATGTTAATTTTATCGAGAATTTAGAAACAGAAGAAGTTTCTAAAGGAATCGAAGATATGAATGAAAGCATCAATCTTTTATTTGATTTATTAGAAAACGAAGTTAAAGCACGATCTTTTGTGAAAGAATATTCTCATCGCACAAAAGAAAAACTTTTAAACTTAGTGAAGGAAAATAAACGTTTAAAAGAAGAAACAAATGTCGTTTTATTAAGTTATCAATTAAAAGAAGAAGAATTAAATATTCAACGCCAAATCGAGAAGAAACTTGATTCAATAAGAAGTTCGTTGGAAATTTTAGATTTAGATAACGGAAATATATCTACTGCTTATTCTTCCATTCAAGAAAAGTTGACCAATATTATCAATGATCTTGAAAAAGTTGAAGAAGAGCAAAAAGAATACGCACAAATGTTAGCTGCGCTTCGAAAAGATGAATTAGCAGCTAGAGATCGAATCCAAGTTCTGAAGCAAAAAGTTAACGAAATAAAAATTCAAGTACAAAGAAGTAATATACCAGGCATACCTTCTGAAGCCGAAATGCTCTTTTTTGAAACAAGTGAAAAAATTATGGATGTATTTCAGCAATTAGAATTAAAACCTCTGAACATGCATGGTGTTCAAAGAGCCTTATTGGCAGCAGAAGAGAAAGTAACGCAATTACATGATTCCATGAATGAAATGATAGAAAATGTTTATTTAATCGAAAAAATTATTCAATATGGAAACCGTTATCGAAGAACAAATCCGACTTTACATGAAAAACTTTTATCTGCAGAAGAGGCGTTTCGAAGATATGATTATCAATTAGCATTGGAAGAGGCGGCATCGGCGGTTGAAGAAGTTGAAAGTGGAGCACTCAAAAAAATTGAAGATTGGATTAATGGGCATAAATAATATGGATAGATGAAGGCATTCCACAAAATTGTGGAGTGCTTTTTTATTCCTCCACTTTATTAAATTGATGGGGGAAGAAAGATTATTTGTAACTTGTGAATATGCATGAAAAAGTCGACAAAAACCTGCATCTTAATGGATTTATTTGCTGAGGATGAATTTGTTTGTTTTGCAATAGACGACAAAAATTTGCAACGCCAACATTTGACGATGAACTATTAATTAAACTAGCTGATCTTGTACATTTTCTAATCCCAAATAGTTTAAATGTTGCTAAACTTATGCTATGATAAACAATTGCATACAGCGTTCCTTAAGGAGGATGGAAATGATTTATTTAGATCACAGTGCAACAACAAAACCTTATAAAGAAGTATTAGATACATATGTGAAGGTATCCTCCCAATATTTCGGTAATCCATCTTCGCTCCATCAATTAGGGTTGAATGCCGAAAAATTGCTATCAAAATCAAGAAATCAAATTGCCTCTCTTTTAAATATTAAGGAAAAAGAAGTTTATTTTACTTCTGGTGGAACAGAAGGTAATAATCTCGCTATTAAAGGAACAGCGATGATGTATCGTAATAGAGGAAAGCATATTATTACAACAGCGATTGAACACCCATCTGTTCGTGAAACTTGTTTACAATTAAAAGAGCTGGGTTTTGAAATAACATTTTTACCAGTCGATCATCGCGGTTTAGTTCAGCTGGATGCATTAAAAAAAGAACTGAGAGAAGATACTATTTTAGTTTCAATTATGCATGTGAATAACGAAATTGGTGTTGTCCAACCAATACATGAAATCGGTCAATTATTAAAGCAATATCCGAAAGTTCTTTTCCATGTCGATTTAGTTCAAGGAATTGGGAAAGTGCCGATTTCATTTAAAGACTGTGGAATTGACATTGGAACGATTTCCGGACATAAGTTTCACGGCTTAAAAGGGACAGGTATATTATACATTCGTGAAGGAGTCAAAATATCCCCGATTCTTACTGGTGGGGAGCAAGAACGAAAGCTGCGAAGTGGTACAGAAAACGTCGGTGGCTTTGTCGCACTTGCTAAAGCGCTACGACTATCTTTTGAAAAAATGGATGAAAAAATTAATGAAATGAAAAAAATAAAACAATATTTTATGTCTGAACTAAAAAAATTGGAAGGTGTTATTGTTCATACACCGGAAAACTTTAGTGCACCGCATATTATTAACTTTTCTGTTGAAGGTTTTAAAGGTGAAGTATTTGTTCATGCATTAGAAGAACATAATATTTTTGTTTCAACAACAAGTGCATGCTCTTCAAAATTAGATATGCCAAGTAAAACTTTATTGGCCATGGGAGTTACGGAATCAAGAGCTAAAGGAGCAATTAGAATCAGTTTAGGGTATGAAAACACCATGGATGAAGCAAAATTTACAATGGATAAAATTAAAGAAACGATTCAACATTTATCAAAAGTAATGAGAGGATCTTGAACATGATATACGATCACATTTTAATTCGGTATGGTGAAATTTCAACAAAAGGAAGAAATAGAGGAATATTTATTGAAAAATTAAAGCGAAATGTTAAATACGTGTTGAAAAGCTTTCCGAATATACAAATTCGTGCTACACGAGATCGGATGATCATTTTGCTAAATGGCGAAGATTGGGAAAAAGTTGCAAAGCGGTTGGAAAATGTCTTTGGTATCCAATCTTTTAGTCCAGTTGTAAAGGTTAAAAGCGAGCTAGATGCTATTAAAAATGGAAGTCTAACTTTATTGAATCAGTTATTTCAAAAAGGAAATACGTTTAAAGTTTCTGTTAAACGAGCAGATAAAACATTCCCTTACAATTCAGACGAGATGAATCATATTATTGGTGGTCACTTATTGAAAAATATTGATGGTCTAAAAGTAAATGTCCATCATCCTGATCACCATCTAAAAGTTGAGATCCGAAAAGAAGCAACTTATTTAACATGTGAAATTATCCCTGGTGCAGGAGGTTTACCAGTTGGATCAAGCGGAAAAGTAATGTTAATGCTTTCAGGTGGAATAGACAGTCCTGTAGCTGGTTACCTATCCATGAAAAGAGGACTAGAAGTTGAAGGTGTGCATTTTTACAGTCCTCCATTTACGAGTGAACGCGCCAAGCAAAAAGTTATTGATTTAGGTAAAAAATTAGCAAGAGTTAGTGGAACTTTTACACTTCATATTGTCCCTTTTACTGAAATACAACAATTAATTCAGCAAAAAATTCCTAGCAATTACACAATGACGATTACGAGAAGAATGATGCTAAGAATTTCTGATGAAATTAGAAAAAAATTTGAGGGACTTGCGATTATTACTGGGGAAAGTTTAGGGCAAGTGGCGAGTCAAACGCTTGATAGTATGTTTACGATTAATGAAGTAACAAACACACCGATTATTCGCCCGCTAATTACAATGGATAAAAATGATATAATCAAAATTTCCCAAGAAATAGATACTCATGATATTTCTATACGTCCATATGAAGATTGTTGTACCATTTTTACTCCATCTATGCCAAAAACAAAACCTAAGCGGGATAAAGCGAATTATTACGAAAGTTTTACTGATTTTGAACCTTTCATTGAAAAAGCAGTAAATGGTATCGAAACCATTACAATTACCGCTGATCAATTGGATGTAGACGATAATATGGACGATTTATTATAAAATGATTCAATGGTTTGGATGATGAGGTACATTTTTGAAAGGTAAATTATAGTAAATTGTTGTGAACATTTACCAATGTTTTTTTTGCATGAGAAGAACCTCTTTGTAACATTCTATTAACACAAGGAGGTGATCAAACATGGCACGCAACAACAATTCTAACCAACTTCTAGTTGCTGGAGCTCAACAAGCACTAGAACAAATGAAAATGGAGATTGCTCAAGAGTTTGGAGTAAACTTAGGTGCTGAGACAACTTCTCGTGCAAACGGATCTGTTGGAGGAGAGATCACTAAACGTCTTGTATCTATGGCTCAACAACAATTAAGCGGACGTTTCCAACAATAATGATAATTGAATATATATGGCTACTAGGACGGAGGAAACTCCGTCCTTTCTTATTCAAAGTTGAGAATGTACTAAGATTTGCCTTCTTTCATTTTCGCATAAAAAATATAACGAAAAGGGGCATTTCCAACATAATTGAAAGGATAACATGTAGTGACGGTTAATATTTCTTCTGGAGCGGTAGAACGAATGACAGTTGTATCATCAGCATCTACAATTTCCGTTTCATAAATTTCATATTCAAAAGTACCATACTCCATTTTTAGTACAAATGTATCTCCGATTTTAAGTTGGTCAAAATTTCGAAAAACCGTATCACGATGGCCAGATAATACAATCTGATCCTTTTGAAGTGGTAAAGCTGTACCGCTATAATGTCCAACACCAACTTCTAATTGATCCTCATCTGTTCCTTCAATAATTGGGAGTTCTTTTTTAAGTATTGGAATATATAGAATACCAATAGTATCCCCTTTTGTATATGTATATTCATCAGGAGATTTACTTTTATCTTGGCTATTAATGATTTGCTTTGCTTCTACCGTTCGTTTTTCAACTTCATATTTGCCATGTTCAATTTGAAAGACAGAATACCCTACTAAAATAGATCCAAATATAAATAGAACAATTGTTATCCATTTTAATATTGAATTCATTGGTTCCTCCAAAAAATAGTTTTCTATCATTATTTTATCAAAAAATTTGCAGAAATAGCACATGAAAGAGGAACATAATGGAAAATATAGAATAATATTTTTAAATATTCATATATTTTTGTATAATATGAATATACAAACAATAATAGGAGGATGATTATGGTAAAACGAGAAGACTTAATCGCTCCTAAGAATTACAACATTGTTGAAGAAATCGAGAGATATGCTTCCAATAGTGAGAAACTGGCATTGCTTTGGGAAAGCGAAGAGGGAGAAGAAAAAAGTATTACATATCAACAGTTAATAAAAAATGCGAATAAAATTGGGAACGTTTTTAAAACCTATGGTCTTGAAAAAGGCGATGTCGTGTTAATCATGATACCTCGACTGATCGAAGCATATGAAGTTTATATCGCAGCATTAAAATCTGGCCTTGTTGTTATCCCTAGCTCTGAACTTTTGAGACCAAAAGATTTACAATATCGAATTCAACATGGAGATGTAAAAGCCATTGTTTCTTACTTGCCATATTGTGAAGCTTTTAAAGATATAGAGGAAGTCGAAAGTTTATTAAAATTTGTCGTAGGCGGAGAATTGGAAGGATGGAAATCGTTAAATAAAGAAATGGTTAATCAAGCGGATGAATTACCAATGGCTCCAACAACTCGCGATGATATGGCGTTTTTATCTTATACATCAGGGACCACTGGAAATCCAAAAGGTGTTGTACATACTCATTCTTGGGGATATGCTCACCTACGCACGGCAGCAAAAAATTGGTTAGCTATCGAAGAAAATGATGTTGTATGGGCCACTGCTGGTCCTGGTTGGGCAAAATGGGTTTGGAGTCCATTTCTATCTGTATTAGGTAGCGGAGCAACAGGTTTTGTTTACTTTGGCAAATTTGAGCCGAAAAAATATTTACAATTATTAAGTAAATATCGAATTAATGTCCTTTGTTGCACACCGACAGAATATAGATTAATGGCTAAAGTAGACAATTTACAAGAATATACACTTCCTCAATTAAGAAGTGCTGTATCTGCCGGTGAGCCATTAAATCGAGAAGTTATAGAAACCTTCCAAAAATATTTCCATGTCAACGTTCGGGATGGGTACGGTCAAACGGAAAATACCCTACTTATCGGCATAACAAAAGATATGGAATTAAAACCAGGTTCCATGGGAAAACCAACTCCTGGAAACAGGGTGGAGATTATTAATGAAGAAGGAAAACCATGTCAAGTTGGGGAAGTTGGTGATATTGCTGTTCATATAGACACTCCTGCACTTTTTAAACATTACTATAAAGATCCTGAGAGAACAAAGCAGCAATTTAGAGGGGACTATTTTATTACCGGTGATAAAGCAAAAATGGACGAGGATGGTTACTTCTGGTTTGAAGGAAGAGGAGATGATATTATTATTAGCTCCGGTTATACCATTGGACCATTTGAAGTAGAAGACGCTCTTGTTAAACATCCATACGTAAAAGAATGTGCCGTTGTTGCCAGCCCTGATGAAGTTCGAGGTCATGTTGTGAAGGCATTCGTTGTACTGAAAGAAAATCCAGGTCATAGTGAAGAGGAGTTAATTAAACTATTACAAGATCATGTAAAATCATTAACAGCTCCTTATAAATATCCAAGAAAAATTGAATTCGTAGAAGATCTTCCTAAAACAACTTCTGGTAAAATTCGAAGAGTAGAACTTAGAATGAGAGAACAAGTAGCTTTCCACGATGCGAAATGAATAGTAGAATAATTGTAAACGAAAAGAAGGCAGAAAATAAGTTCTGTCTTCTTTTTTACAATTTTCAGCTGACAAGGAGAATTGAAATGGGAACGTTATGGTATGGCGGTAACATTTACACAATGCAAAGACCAGAACATAAAGTGGAAGCCGTCTATACAGATGGAGAAAAAATTATTGCAGTTGGCTCTAAATTTGATTTAGAAACTTCTTTTCGGCATAAGATAGAGAGAAAAGTGAACTTAGAAGGGGCGACGATGTTCCCAGGATTTGTCGATAGTCATATGCATTTAATTGGACACGGGGAGCGACAAATCAAATTAGATTTAACCGGTTTGTCAAAAGAAGAAATTTTAGTTCGTATTCGAGAAGAATCTTTTCGTTTAGGGAGAGACGAGTGGATCATCGGTGAAGGATGGGATGAAAATTTATGGGAAGATAAAACTCCGATTACAAAATTTGATATTGATCAAGTAGTTTCCCATCAGCCAGTATTATTAAAAAGAGTATGTAGGCATGCGGCAACGGTAAATAGTAAAGCACTTCAATTAGCTGGAATTTCTTCTAACATTGGTGATATTCCTGGAGGAAAAATTGAAAAAAATGAACAAGGAGAACTTACAGGAGTTTTAAAAGATAGTGCTCAACAACTACTCAATGAAGTTCTTCCAAAAATAGATGAAACATATTTAAAAAATGCCCTAACTGCTGGAATTGAAAGTTGCTACCGATATGGTCTAACTGGAGCACATACAGAAGATTTGAGTTATTATATTGGTTTTCACGATACATATCGTACGTTTAAAAAAGTGATTGAGAAAGAAGAGAAATGGTTTAGAGCTCACTTATTAGTCCATCATCATGTGATTGATGATTGGCAAAAAGCAGGGTATCGATTTAAAGATGGTTCTAAGTTCATTGAATTTGGAGCGATGAAAATATTTGCCGATGGATCATTAGGCAGTAGAACAGCACTTTTAAGTTTTCCTTATGCAGATGATCCAACAACGAACGGTGTGGCTATTCATTCATACGAAAGTTTGCAGGAATTAATATTAAAGGCTCGCTCTCTCCATTTACCTGTGGCTATACATGCGATCGGTGATTTAGCTTTTGAATGGGTTCTAAACATTATTGAAAAATTCCCTCCACCTGACGGGACAAGAGATCGACTCATTCATGCCGTCCTATTAAGAAAGGAATTAATGAAACGCGCGAAAAAACTTCCCGTTGTTTTAGATATACAACCGGTCTTTTTAATTTCCGATTATCCTTGGGTTTTAGACCGAGTTGGAGTAGGAAATATCGAATTCATGTATGCATGGAAAACGTTATTAACGGAAGGGATCCATTGTTCAGGAGGATCAGACGCTCCGATTGAAGAAGTAAATCCACTACTTGGAATTCATGCAGCGGTCATTAGAACTATTCCAAATTCTAAAGAAAATCAGATTTTTGACAGTCATGAACGGTTATCAGTATTTGAAGCGATTTCTCTTTTTACGAAAGGTAGTGCCTTTGCGGCGGGACAAGAGCACGAAAGAGGACTCATTAAAGAGGGATATTTAGCTGACTTCTCCATTTTTAGCCACGATTTATTTAAGATTGGTGTTGATCAAATATTAGATACGAAGGCAGTAAAAACGGTTATTGGTGGAAAAGTAGTATGGTCTAACTATGAGTAAAATTATTGTAGGCAAAATTTAACTCCCTCATTCGTTGAGGGAACGTTAGAACGCTCAACAAATGAGGGGGCCAGCAAGCGAAAGCGCGGTAGTTCATAAGCAAATAACATGAAAAAGAGGGTTACATCCTTGGTAGAATCATAGTTGACTAAAAACAAATTCTAATCAAGGAGGAAACCCTCATGCAAAAGAATAACACAGTATATCCAAATTTAAAACAGATTGAGCAATTAGTTTGGAGGCAATTGCAGGAAACCATCAGTCTTTTGGCGAAATATAAGATTAGATATGATTAAAAACAAACATTGTTACACAAAACATTAGATTTAAAGGAGCGTGTTCACATGGATAATAGAATTCTACAAGTATGGAACCCCATTA
>NZ_JBYLHW010000064.1:0-14396 GCF_057747715.1 Bacillus sp. JST-5
GAAAGCGTCCGCCACCGAATTGAAATCAACCGAATTTCATTTACGACGAAGAGGGGCTGTACTTTTTGGACAGCCCCGTTTTTTATCTTTTCATAACCTTCTCTTATGGAATTCTCATGATCTTTTTTCAATCCATTGAAAAATGTCTAAAGGTTTATTTGTACGAAGGGCTATTGAAATATGCCCCCCTTTTATAGAAAGGAACTTCTTATCCATACTAGATACTTTTTTCATAATTGGAAAAGTCATTTCTTTTGGTACAAGGGTATCGTTTTCTGTTGTAATCACTAACATTGGACAACGAATATTTTTTAAGGAAACTCGTTTTCCATGGATGATTAGCTTATTTTTTACAAGCTTATTTTCAGTAACTAAGTCATTCATAAATTCTTGAAAGACTTTACCGGACATAGGGATATGATCGTTTAGCCATTGATTGAAGGAAATCCATCGATTGACAGAGTCTTCATTCGATAAATCGCTCAAAACGGCCAATTTTGGTGTAATGGAAAAAGGAGAAATTAGCCACTTCATTCCATGTTTTACAAACGATGCAGGAATGATTCCATATTCATTCTTCAATGATTGTAATAAATGCTTCTTTTCATGCAGCCATTCCTTTTTCCAGGAATTTAAAAACGGTAAAGTCTCGAAATCAATAGGTGCTGCAAACAGGATTAAGTTTTTTATATGTGTCGGATACAAGGAGGTATAGATCGCAGCAAATGTTCCTCCTAAACAATAACCAAACAATGAAATTCGATGACTTCCAGAATGGTGAACAATTCTTTTCACCGCTTTATGAATATATAAAATATATTCATTCAAACCAATATTTTTATCTTCTATCCCTGGTGAGCCAAAATCCAATAAATACACATCATAACCTTGATTAGTAAAAGATTTTATAACACTACTATCTGGAGTCAAGTTTAGAATAGAGGGTTTATTTATGATTGAATAAATAAAAAGAATTGGTGTTTGATATTTTTTTCTTTTCGCGGGAAAGTATGATACCGATGTTTTGTTTAATCTCCATATCATTTCAGACGGAAAGTTAGTCCTATTCAATTTCATCTTCCTTTTTGTTAAAAGGAGAAACAGATAGCAAATTCCATTGTTTGATCAGTTGTTTTATCATATCTTTTTTTGTATTTTCATTCAGATTTACTACTTGTTGGTCCCATATTTTTTTTACTCTTTTTCTTGGTAAAGAAACCTTTTTCATATCACTTTGGTTATGAAACATACATAATAATTGTTCTAGCAAGCAATCAAGTTTTTCTTCGATTTGTTTTGCAAGTTGCGATAAGTTTGCGATGTCTGTTTTAGTTGGAATGTTAATGAGAGTAGCTAAAGATTCGAAATGATCACGTAAAGCATGAACATTTTTCTGCTTTTCAAACAATAAAATTTTAGCTAAATGGTACATTTTTTTATTGTCTAAATGTTTTCTAACTTGATCATTTAATTCATTTTCGATTATTGACAACTTTTTCTGTAATGGTTTCATTTATTTTCTCCCTTCCCTCCAAGTCAAAATATACAGTTTGTACATTATATACAAATAATAAAAAATTGGTTCCTGAAAATAGGAACAAGCCTTTTTAATTAGATGAATTCATTGTTTTTTGCACGTGAAAAGAGAAAGGGGATTATTATATTAAGAAATTATTTAGAAGGAGGGAGGCAAATGTATTCATTAATCATACAAATAGATTTGAAAAAATTACATCCTTATTTAGATTGGTTTGGAATAGGATCAATTGTTTTTGGACAAACATTAAAAGAGATTTTAGATCAATCATGTTTACCAGAAGTAGGGGAGATTTATATTTAATAATTGCTTTTAGTTAGTGTATATCTAAAAAGGATTGGCCTTAGCCAATCCTTTTTTAATAATTGGTTTATGATTCGTTTGAGCGAGCTCGATATTCCAGTTCTTTTTCACCATCGTTCGAGACATAAAGGGTTCTAGATGGAAATGCCATTGATACACCTTCTTCTTCTAAAATTTCAAGGATACGGAAGTTAATTTCTTCTTTTATTTTTAAATATTCTCCCCAAA
Organism: Bacillus sp. JST-5; assembly: GCF_057747715.1. Taxonomy (NCBI): domain Bacteria; kingdom Bacillati; phylum Bacillota; class Bacilli; order Caryophanales; family Bacillaceae; genus Bacillus; species Bacillus sp. JST-5. Next base: position 2,069 of record NZ_JBYLHW010000064.1, read on the forward strand.
CGGTCGTTTTCGTAAAAAAGTACAGAAATATATCTAAACTACTTTCGTTATATTGATCAAAAGTAACAAATATCGTTTCTTGGTGTATATCTTTATGTGATTTCAATAAATGTTCAATCCGTTCGATCGTTTTCTTTAATTTTTCTCGAGGCGTATCATAGGTGAGTCCGAGATTGAATTGAATTCGTCGTTTTCCCATTTTACTCCAGTTCGTAATCGTTTCATTAGCTAAAGTAGAATTTGGTACAGTCACTAATGCTTGTGCGAATGTTCGAACTCGTGTGCTTCTAAATGATATATCTTCAACTGTTCCTTCCACACTAGGTGTTTGAATCCAATCTCCAATGGAAAAAGGTTTTTCCGTAATAATGATAAATCCTCCAAAAATATTAGCAATGGCATCCTTTGCTGCAAACGCAAACGCTAAGCCCCCAAGTCCTAATCCAGCGACAAAACCTGTTACATCATAATGAAATTCTTGAGCAATAATTGTAATACTAATGGCAATAACGATAAATCGAATCGCTTTTGATAAAAACGGAATTAAAATTTGATCCACTTGAAAATTAGTTTTTTCATTGATTTTTTTAAAGATAGCCGACGTAGTGGAAGTAAAATTATAGATCCCCCAAGTAACTAAAATAATCGTAGCAACTCTTAAAAGTTTAATTACCATCGTACGGTCATCTATGTACGGGAAGTATTTAATGGAAATGTAAATGCCAAATAAAACAATCATCCAACTAATCGGTTTTTCAAAAGCGAACATAAAATTAGATAGTAATTCTGTTGGTGTTTTTCTACTAATTTTTATTAATAATCGATAGATATATTTCGTAAATATTTTCCGGAACAGGAGAAATAAAAGAAATATACCGATAGAAATGATTAAGTTTGTCAAAATTTCTTCGGTCAAATAATTTTCATACCACATAACAAACCTCCATGTTTTATCGGAATACTTTTTCATGTTATCATAATTCAATTGTTCGATAAAATATTTCGGATAGCGATTCAAATATGTGTCCCATCATTAGACCATATTAATAAGTAAATGGGAGGTGGAACAATTGAAAACTTTTTCCCATCATAAAATCGTACACGTCAATCAAAATGAAATTCTTTATTTATATCTTGACCGGGGGCTAGAAGAATTTTCGAATGAACTTGGAATGAAAGAAGAGAAAACAAACCTCATTGAAGAAGTCAAGAATTATATCCATTCAACTATTCCTTCCTTTAAAGGTAGAAAAGTAAAAATATTATCAGGAAACATTCCTGTTACAACTATATTAATTTAAAATTCAAAAATTAAGAAATGTCAATTCTTTCGGTTTTCGAATTTTTTGGTGGTAAAAATATTTTCCTGTGATAATATAGATATATCTTTATAGGATTAGATAAGCTGTTCTTTGATCGACGGAGGAATAGTTGATGAAAGCAAAAAGAGAAGTTGCACTGTATATTTTAATGTTTAATATGTTTATTGCCATGACTGGAATCGGTCTAATTATTCCAATCATGCCAAGTGTTTTAAATAGTTTTGGTTTAGGCGGACAAGCATTAGGTTTAATGATCGCCGCTTTTTCTTTTGCTCAGTTTATTTTCTCTCCATTAGCAGGAGATTTGTCGGATCGTTATGGAAGAAAAAAGATTATTATTACGGGTTTATTACTTTTTTCAAGCTCCCAATTAATTTTTGGGCTTTCAGATGTTGTATGGCTACTTTATGTATCAAGAATCATTGGAGGATTAGGATCTGCCTTTATGGTACCTGCCATGATGGCTTATGTAGCGGATATAACAAGTTATGAAAATCGAGGAAAAGGAATGGGACAACTTGGCGCATCCATGTCATTAGGGTTTGTCATTGGTCCGGGAATTGGAGGTTTTCTTGCTTCCTTAGGTTTAAGAGCTCCATTTTTTATAGCAGCTCTCGTTTCTGCTATCGCAGCAATCATTTCATTCCTTTTGCTACCGGAAGTGCACAAAGCGCAAGAAGTGAAACAAAATGAACTTGTTCATCAAAAGCGAGATAACTTATTAAAACAAATGGCTTTATCTGTAAAAAAATCATATTTTATTTTACTGATTATCATGTTCACACTTTCTTTCGGTTTAGCTAATTTCCAATCAACCATTAGTTTGTATGTGGATCATAAATTTTCCTTTTCACCAATGGATATTTCCATCTTGATGATTGTCGGAGGATTAATCGGAGTTATTATGCAAAGCTTTTTTATTAATCCATTATTTGTGAAGTTTGGAGAACTTTCAGTTATGAATACCACCTTGATTTTGTCTGCCATAACAATGCTCATGATTTTGTTAGCACGTGGTTTTTGGTCTGTCCTAATTATTTCGACCTTTTTCTTTATTTCCACTTCCATGTTAAGACCTGCTATTAATACACTTATTTCTAAAATGGCAGGGAAGGAACAAGGATTTGCTGCTGGAATGAACAATGCTTATATGAGTATTGGGAATATGATTGGTCCAGCTTTAGCGGGAATTTTATTCGATGTGAATATGAACTATCCTTATATATTTGGGGCATTAATCATTTTGATTAGCTTCTTCATAAGTTTTTATTGGTCCAAACAGTTTAAAAAGAAAAAAATAACGGTCATCACATAAATAAACCTATGGACCAGGCTCCATAGGTTTATATTGTTACTCACTTATTGTAATCGTTTCTTTATGATGGTCGTGAAGTTCTCCTTTGACGATATGTATATTAATGGAATACGTTCCTGCTGATGAAGGGGTAAATGTAGCGGTATACATACCGTTATCGTTTTCTTTTGTATCAATATATTCGTGTTTCTCTTCATCATTTTTCCAAACTTCAAATGTAACTTTAGCATTTACAATAGGTTCATGATGATCCATTATGGTAGTTTTTAGCGTAATAGCTTCGTTTGCTTTTAAATTGCCATCTGTTTCAAACTCGAATGTTAGTTTTTCATGATGTGAATGGTTATCGGAATCTTCTTGCACTTGTTCTGGCTGACCTACGATAATTTCTTTTTTCGGCATATTGTGCATTCCCCGAGCCGTTACATGGGAAACAACATAGTATAAACCTTCTTCTTTAAATTGATAGGTGATAGGATAAATTCCATCTTTTGTATGTTTGCTATCAATCATTTCGTGGTTATCATCGCCGGATTTCCAAATTTCAAATTTAACTTCATATGCATCATCAACAATCTCTTTGCCTTGTGTAACTTTCGCATAAATTTCAATTTCTTGATTAGGTTCGGCTTTTTCCGGTACTTGTAAATCCACTTCAATCATTTCACGAACTTCATCATCATTCTTTTCATTTGAACAACCAATGAGCACAAGAGCAAATGAAATCATTAAAATTAAAAAATATTTTTTCATTTGTGACACTCCTATAGTTAATTTATTCTAAAAGTTATTTCCATAATTCACTCCTATTATAACATTAAACTACGAGAAAACTATGTCAAAAATGGTACATCGATATATTCATTGAATAATAAACACTCTTTTAATACAATGAAAATTAATGGACAAAACTTACCATTGACCAAGGAGGAATTTCAACATGACAATAAGTGTAAAAAATGAACGGAAAGCGGAGTATAACATTGACCCCATTTATTTACAAAGATGGTCCCCACGTTCATTTTTAGAAAAAGACATACCGGAAGACATATTACTGTCCGTATTAGAAGCAGCTAGATGGGCTCCTTCAGCTTTTAATTACCAACCATGGAGATTTATAGTGGCCAAAACAAAAGAAGAAAAAGAAACCTTCTATTCTTTTATTAGTGAAGGAAATTTAACTTGGTGTAAAAAAGCACCTGTATTAATATTAATTTTGTCTTCAAAACTTAGAGACGGACAACCATTTAAATCTCATTCTTTTGATGTTGGATCCGCATGGGGATATTTATCGTTAGAAGCTGTTCGTCAAGGCCTTATGACACATCCAATGACTGGTTTTGACTTTATAAAAGCTCGTGAATTATTACATATTCCAGATGAATTTGATATCGAAGCATTAGTTGCAATTGGATATCAAGGGGATAAAGAACAATTACCTGAATCATTGCAAGAAAGAGAAGCTCCTAATCATAGAAAACCATTAAACGAACTATTATTTTCCGGTCAATTTGGATTGGAATATAAATCAAATTAAAGATGAGGAAGGTATAAATGATTATTAAAACAGATGAAGACTTACAAGGATTAAAACAAATTGGACAAATTGTAGCGAAAATAAGAGATACATTAAAAGAAAAAGCTGTACCTGGTATTACAACAAAAGAGTTGGACGACACTGCCGGTGAATTGTTCCAACAGTATGGAGCGATATCAGCTCCAAAACAAACGTATGATTTTCCTGGGTTTACTTGTATAAGTATCAATGATGAAGTAGCCCATGGTATTCCAGGTAAACGTGTGATAAAAGAAGGAGATTTAGTCAATATTGATGTGTCAGGTTCAAAGGATGGTTATTTTGCGGATACTGGAATTTCTTTCTTAGTCGGAGAAGGCGATCCGAAGTTAAAAAAATTATTACAAGTGACAGAGCTAGTTTTTCAAAAGGGATTGGAGAAAGCAAAAGCTGGTTCAAAACAAAATCAAATCGGTAAAGCGGTAAGGAATGAAGCTCGAAGAAATGGTTTTGAAGTCATTTTAAATTTAACAGGTCACGGAATCGGTCGATCGTTACACGAACATCCCGATCATATATTAAATTATTACGACCCATTTGATAATGCTTTATTAAAAGAAGGAATGGTTATCGCTTTTGAACCTTTCGTTTCAACAGGAGCAGATAGGATCGTTGAATCGGGTGATGGATGGACATATAAAACACCGGACGGAAGTTTTGTGGCTCAAATTGAACATACGATCGTAATTACTAAAAACGAACCGATCATTTTAACTAAGTAAATAAAAAGAAATCCATTTTTTGCATTCTTCTCATTAGGCTGTCACCTATATTTTTCCCTTTCATACTTTATAGGTGAAGACATCATGAGGAGGAATGCCGATTATGAATCCATACGAGCAAGAGTTATTGATGCAAGAAGAAATGATGAGAAATGCTTGGGGTGGAGGATGGGGTGGTCACCATCATGGCTGGCATCACTGGCATCATCACCCACATTGGGGACATCATCACCACCATCATCCTCATTGGGGCCACCATCACTATGGTTGGCATCACCATTGGTGGTTACCATGGTATGGATGGTACGGTATGGGTCAATCCCCATATGGAAGTTCTGGATACGGAAATTGGTAAACATTAGCCCAAGATGCATATGCATTTTGGGCTCATTTTCATTAAAAAACCATTTTTTGAATTTTCAAATCAATATAACCGTTCTATATGTTAAAATGTTTGATAAACAATATATAGGAGAAGTATGAAAATGAAGGTTGCGATTGATTTAAATTGTGATTTAGGGGAAAGTTTTGGAACGTATAAATTAGGAAAAGATGAGGAATTGCTTCCATTTGTTTCTTCTGTAAACATTGCCTGTGGATTTCATGCTGGCGATTATAATGTTATGAATGAAACGGTGCAATTGGCACAGCAAAATCAAGTATCTATCGGAGCTCATCCAGGATTTTATGATGTACTTGGATTTGGAAGAAGAAAGATAGAGATTCATCCAAAAGAAGTGTATAACCTTGTCCTATATCAAATAGGAGCCTTATACTCTTTTTGCCGAAGTCATCATGCTTCGCTTACACATGTGAAACCACATGGCGCACTTTATAACATGGCGGCAAAAGATGAGTCATTGGCTTATGCGATAGCGAAAGCGGTTTATGATTTTGACCCAAAACTGTTATTGTATGGCTTATCAGGTAGCGAACTCATTAGACAGGGGCAGAAAGTCGGTTTACGAACGATTTCAGAGGTTTTTGCTGATCGAACCTATCAAAATGATGGATCGCTCACCCCTAGAACGAAGGAAAATGCTATGTTACATTCGTTTGATCAAGTGAAAGAACAAATGTTATCGATCGTTTTTCATCAAAAAGTAAAAACCATTGAAGGGGTTTGGATTCCTATCGAAGCGGACTCGATTTGTATTCACGGTGATGGAGAGCATGCTATTTCGTTTGCTAGAAATTTAAATCAATTATTAATAAATGAAGGTGTCCAAATAAAAAGTCCAGAATAATATTGAAGTATAAGCAAAAAGGGGGATCGCTATGGATCTTGGTTTAAAAGGAAAATCGGTCATTGTTACTGCTTCAAGTAAAGGGTTAGGAAAAGCTGTTGCAAAAACTTTTGCCGAAGAAGGTGCACATGTATTCATTAGTAGTAGGAATGAAACTTTATTAAAAAGCACTGCAGAAGAAATTATTCAAGCAACCGGAAATGAAAATATTCATTATGTAACTTGTGATTTAACAAATCACAATTCGATTAAACAATTAGTGGAACGGGTAGTTACTCTTCACGGGACGGTAGATTGTTTAGTCAATAATGCCGGTGGACCTCCGGCTGGGGGATTTGAACAATTTTCTGATGAACAATGGCAAAAAGCGTTTGAATTAAATTTACTAAGTTATATTCGTATGATTCGTGAAGTTCTCCCTTGGATGAAAAAAAAGCAGAATGGTCGAATCGTCAATATTGCATCTTCGTCTATCAAACAAGTCATTGATAATTTAATATTGTCAAATACCTTTCGTGCTGGAATTGCCGGATTGTCAAAAAGTTTATCAACAGAACTAGCCAAATATAATATTTTAATTAATACTGTCGGTCCCGGTAGAATCGCAACAGATCGCGTTCGTGAATTAGATTCGATTCGTGCGAATGAATTAAATATTTCGTTGGAGGAACAAGTAAAAAAAATGGAATCATTAATTCCAATGAAAAGATATGGAACACCAGATGAATTTGCCAAAGTTGTTGTCTTTTTATGTTCTCAGGCAAATACATACATGACCGGGCAATCATTAATCATCGATGGGGGAATGGTGAAAGCATTATAAAATGAAAAAATCATATGAATGTAGGTAATAAGTGCCCGTCCTATTGGCGTTCACTTTTATCTTCATATTAACATTTTCATTTTCATCTATTAAAATAGAGAGAGTTAGAAAAAAGCACTGCACGAATGCTAGAAGGAATGATAAAAACAAGATGAAACATATACGTATGAAAATTTGGATCTTAACATTTTTATTTTTAGTGCTCGGTACAATTGTTTTTATTTTTTTTAGTAAACATCTTTCAGTTTCTGTTCCTGGTCCCATTTTAAAAGTTCTACAAAGGGTTGATGATATTTCAAAAACCTATGAAGAAAACAAGCTATTATATTCTTATATTGATGAATATGAGGCATTGCCATCGAAACATGCAGAATTAGAGAGAGAGAATAAAGAGCTTGAAAAACTTTTAGAAACAACGAATGAATTACAAAAGAATTTTCATATGATTCAAGCTAGTACTTTACATCGTGAACAAAGCACTTGGTATGATTCCATAATTGTCGATAAAGGGGAAAAAGACGGTGTGAAAATAAATATGGCTGTCGTTACAGCCGATGGTTTAATTGGGCTAGTACGTGAAGTCCATGAACATACCGCAGTCATTGAATTGTTAAGTGCTTCAACAAGAATGAACTATGTTTCTGCTTCCATAAAAGGTTCTAAAGAATTACTAGGTGTTATGGACGGGATGGATCAAGAAACGAGAACATTAATGGTGAAGGAAATTCCTAATCATATAGAACTAGAAGAAGGAACAGAAATTGTTACTTCAGGTCTAGGTGGGGTCATTCCTAGTGGATTAAAAATTGGAAAAGTAAAGGAAGTTAAATCACAAGATTATGGTTTAACAGTAACAGCATATTTACAGCCTTTTGCTGACTTTTATCAAATTAATTATGTTATAATTGTAGAAGAGCGATAATACCTCCTCCGTTCGGGGGAGGTACTTAATTTCCTATTTTTCCTCGTTCAATAATTGATCAACCGTTCCTTCAAAGTAATTGTCACTAACTTGTTCATGTGTTTCAGATAGCCCTTTTTCCAATTCGTTTTTTCTTTGATAATCGGAAGGATGAAAATTTTTTCCTGCGACTGTTTTAATATTTTTTTGCTTCTTCTCCAACGATATTCCTCCTTTCGTTATCATAGTTTTTTAATAATTTCGGTGAATTATTCCCATCAACTCACTATTGACATTAAATAAAGTTCACCTGTAATATATGTTATACGTAAATTTTCTAATATAGCGGTTTACAACTTTATAAAAATATCGCTTAATTTTTTTTGAAAGAGCGGGGGATCCATTAACTTTAGTTAACAGGGGTGAATCAATTGAAGGGCACTCTCAAGCCCTAACCCGACAGCTAACCTCGTAAGCGTTTGAGAGGGAAAACCTTTTGGATGAAAATGCACGGGGATTTCCTGTGTTTTTCTTTTGCCTTTTTCTATGAAACCGCTATCTATCACTTTATAATTCTTTACAAAATAGAAATAATATTGATTAATAGATAGATTTCTAGCTTTACAAAACAAATTTCCCTCTCCTTTTCTTAAATTATTTCAACATGATAGGAGGTCACTATATGAAATTATCTGTAAAAATTATTTTAGGTTTAATTTTAGGTATTATTACAGGATTACTATTTAATCTTTTCGCTCCAAATTTATTCGGTCCTATTGATCAGTATGTCTTTACTCCACTAGGTAAAATTTTCCTCAATTTAATTAACATGCTTGTTGTTCCTATTGTGTTCTTTTCTATCACTTTAGGTACTGCTGGCTTAGGTGATCCGAAAAAACTAGGGAGAATTGGAGTTAAAACGATCACATATTTCCTAGTTACCACAAGTATAGCGATTATTCTTGCGATGAGCTTAGCGTATTTATTTAATCCAGGTGGTGTTGGTAATTTTGAAACCGCTGACCTCCAATATGAGCCAAAGGAAGCTCCTCCTATTTCTGAAACGTTATTAAGCATTATACCGACAAACCCAGTACGTGCATTTACAGAAGGAAATATGCTTCAAATTATTACGTTCTCCATTTTCGTAGGTCTTGGATTGGCCATGTTAGGAGATAAAACGAAACGGCTGTACAATCTTATTGAACAAGGTAATGATATTATGATGTTCTTAGTGAACATTGTGATGAAATTTGCTCCGTATGGTGCGTTTGGACTTATTGCAACGGCTGTTGGAGGTCTTGGCTTAGACGCGATCAAATCAATGTTTATGTACTTTTTCGTCGTTGCGTTTGGATTAGTTGTCCATTCGATATTAGTTTATGGATCATCAGTATACATTTTAGGAAAAATGAATCCTATTCGTTTTTTCAAAGATTTCTTCCCAGCTATGAGCGTTGCTTTTAGTACATCAAGTAGTAACGCAACATTGCCAGTTTCAATGAATGTAGCGCAAACGAAATTAAATGTACCTAAGAGTATAAGCAGTTTCGTTCAACCATTAGGTGCAACAATTAATATGGATGGAACAGCTATCATGCAAGGAGTTGCCACCATCTTTATTTCACAAGTCTATGGATTAGAATTAACTTTTGTTCAATTATTAACAGTAGTATTAACAGCTGTACTTGCAAGTATTGGTACGGCTGGTGTACCTGGAGTAGGACTAATTATGTTAACAATGGTTTTAAATTCCGTCGGATTACCGGTTGAAGGAATTGCGTTAATTATTGGTATTGACCGTTTGCTCGATATGGCTAGAACGGCTGTAAATATTACAGGAGATGCAGCATGTGCTGTGATCGTTGCAAAATCTGAAGAAAAACATCTTGAAAAAGAGGTTGCTTAAATTTATAATCCCATTGGACAAATGTACCAATGGGATTTTTATCTGAATGTTTTTCGGATGATAGGGATTATTGTAAGAAATATACCACTTATGATGATTAAAATGATAAAATTATCAATCAAATTTGATTCAGTTTTATCGTTGTATATTCCCACTTTGTTTTTCTTTGCTTCTTTCATTGCTAATAAAATGCGATCTTCATATTTGTAGTCACCATAATCATAAAAATCTTTTACCAATCCTTGTTTGGTGATAAGTTCTTGTAACAGCTGCCCATCGACCCAAATCCAAGCGAGCAAACGATCGTACTTATCAAATAAATACGGTCCGTCTGTTTCCAATTGAATAGTCCCAGAGTGTAAAAACTGACACGTAAATTCACTTGCTTCCTTACCATATGGTTCTTTTTTATTTGTATATTCAGGAGTATCAATATATAGAAATCTAGTTTTATACACTTCATCATTGATTTTGAAATGTGCTGTATCCCCATCTACACATTTTTCTAATGAGGCATTGTAAACTTTACCTAAATCTAATTTGTTTTCATTGTTACTAGGATGAGCGAAAACAGATGTAGATAGGAGCACAAAAAATGTGAGACTAATAAAAACCGATATGTTTTTCATTTTTATTTCCTCCTAATGCCCATTACAAACACATATTCATAATCAAAGGATCATATCGTTCTATTAGATTAGTCAAACCAGTGAATTCTCTATCTATCAAACTATTGAATATTACTTGATTATGTGTAAATGATTGGGAATGCACAACAGCCTTTTTTCATTATTTGGGGGATTTTCTATGAACTTAATCAATCAAATAGAAAAATTATTCAATATTGATTGGATATTTTTAAGAGACTACATATTTTCATTAGTTACAACTGTACTAGTTACGTATATAACGATTATGTTGATTAGATTTTTCATCCACCAGTTTTTTAAAAGAACTAATTTCTTCGATGAAAAACAAGAACAAACGATTGAAAGTATAGTAAAAAATACATCTAATTATATCTTATTTATTGTCATTTTTATTGCAATGATTAAACCATTTATCGGAGATTTAAAAGATTTACTCTTAGCTGGGGGTATTATCGCAGCTATTGTAGGGTTTGGAGCACAAAAGATAATTAATGACTTATTAAGCGGATTATTTATGATCTTTGAAGGAACTATTCAAAAAGGGGACTTTGTCAATATTAATGGTGAACCTGAGGTTGGTACTGTTGAGGAAATCGGATTTCGAACTGTTAAAATTCGCTTGATTAATGGAAAATTAGTAACCATTCCGAACGGAGAAATACGAAAAATGGTCAATGGTTCGGTAGAAAAGAGGAGAATCTTTGAAAGTGTCATTGTTTCTTTTCACGAAAACCCAATGAAAGTATTGCATCTACTTCAAGAAGTGTGTGATGAATTAAATGAAAGACATATAAATTTTTTAAAAGTAGATAAAAAAACCGGTGAATTCGTAGAAAAATACTCAGTATATGGATTACATTCATTAGATGTATGTCCATATGGATATAAATTTTCCATTACCGCAACGGTTAATGACCATGACTATTTAACTGCTGCTCAAGAAGCAAAGACCTTTTTGGCAAAAAAACTTTATGAAGAAAAAATATTAATGCCGGCTCAACATATTGTTATTCAACATAGTAAAACAGCACAAACAGACATTGAAAACTATTAAACTGTTTAGAGGAATTCTAAACAGTTTTTTTATTAACCATAATTTCATTGACATAGTTATTTTTATTAAGTATAATCATGAATGTAATATACTTACTAAAAGTAAGTAAATAACTTGTATATATTGGAGGGGTTTTTTGTGACAAAAGCGAAGTGGGTAGTGGATCCTGTTCACAGCAACGTTGATTTTTCTGTCAAACATATGATGATTTCAAGAGTAAAAGGGACATTTCATCAATTTGATGCAACAATAGAAGCAGATCCAACTGATTTAACAACAGCTAACATAGAATTTAGCGTTGATTTATCAAGTATTGATACACGAAATAAAGATCGTGATGGACATTTGTTGTCTGCAGACTTTTTTGATGTGGAAAAGCATCCGAAAATGACGTTTAAAGCTACGAAAATTGTAAAAAAAGATGAAGGAGATTACGAAGTTACTGGTGAATTAACCATTAGAGGAACTACACGTGAAGAAACATTCGATGTAGAGTTTGAAGGTGTTGCAAAAGATCCAATGACTGGGGCAGAAAAAGCTGGATTTTCTGCAGAAGGGAAAATTAAACGAAGCGATTACGGCTTAACATGGAATGCTGCATTAGAAACTGGTGGTGTCCTAGTCGGAGATGAAGTAAAAATTTCTATCCATATAGAAGCATCAAAACAAGCATAATCAAAGTGCCTAAAAATCTTTTTTAGGCGCTTTTTCTTTATTTTAAAGAAGAAAATAAAACATACTAAGATTAGTGGGTAAGGTCATCGACGGGTGATCTTACCCACTATTTCTTTTTTGAGTTATAGTGAGGA
>NZ_JBYLHW010000065.1:0-14357 GCF_057747715.1 Bacillus sp. JST-5
ATGGAGATCCGACAACTCCTCCTATGTTTGCATGTGAAAAATGTGGGGGTGAAATGTATCCTGAGTATTATAAAGGGATACATGGCATAGAGTACAAATTATCGGATATTCTCTAACCATGAAAAGGACCGGGCTATGCCCGGTTTTTCTTAAATTAAATCAAATCAGTTTTTCGTACATTATGTATGAAAGGAGCTCTTAATATGCTTGGTATCTCTATATATTTAAATGAGCCATTATCCGACGAACAAATAAACTATATTCATACAATGAACAAACTTGGATGCAAAGGTATTTTTACGTCCCTTCATATTCCGGAAGACGATCCAAGTCACTACGCCAATCGCTTAAGAGAACTTGCATCATTGGCGAAATCCAATAATATGGAACTTTTTGCGGATATTTCTCCAAAATCTCTTTCCTATTTAGGATTCACGTGGGATAACGCAGAAAAATTAACAGAGTGGGGTTTGACAGGCTTACGCGTAGATTATGGACTCTCTGATGAACAAATAGCAAATCTCTCCAGAAAAATGAAAATTGCATTAAATGCAAGTACAATTACGGAAGAAAATATTCAAAACTTAAAAAAGTTTAATTTCATCCCATCATCTGTAGAGGCTTGGCATAATTATTATCCGCGCCCTGAAACTGGTTTAGATACAGAAGAATTTTATCAAAAAAATGAGTGGCTAAAATCTGAAGGATTAACTGTGATGGCCTTTATACCTGGAGATGGAAAAAGAAGAGGTCCACTATTTGAAGGGTTGCCTACGCTAGAAGAGCATCGTACATTATCAACGTTTGCTGCGTATCTTGATTTTTACCACCATCCATTGGTCGATAAAATATTCATTGGCGACCCATCCATAAGCGAATTAACAGCTAAACAATTCGAATATTATAAAGATGAAACGGTTTATATTAGAGCTTATCGCTTCACAGACGACCAAGAATTAATCGATCGATTAAAAAATGTTCAGACGAATCGTCAAGATGCAGCGAGGGATGTTATTCGATCCGCTGAATCACGATTATATGGATTAATAGGGGATTTTCCTGTGAATCCATTTAACACCGTTGATCGTCCTATTGGCTCGATAACTGTTGACAATTGCCTTTATGGGAGATACCAAGGAGAAATACAAATTACAAAGCGCTCACTGAAAGCGAATCAAAAGGTAAACGTGATTGGCCAAGTTATTCAAGAAGATATTCCTCTCTTAAAATACATTAAAGGAGGAACAAAGTTCATTATAGATTGGATTTAATGACTTAAATTATTAGCATCTAAAGTATAAAATTTTACTCTTTTTTAAATAAGGAGAGATAAAAATGCATCTTAAGGACATTATTAACGATAATAACCGTTTATTTATGGAAGATCGGATTCCAGAAGAATATAAAACAGACTATTTTTATCATACGGTCGCAGATATGCATGCAGTTGCATTGCCAATAAATACTGACGAAGTAATCGGATTAGTGAAGTATTCCGTTCAAAAGGATATTCCTATTGTTGTAAGGGGTGCAGGAACTGGAGTCACAGGTGCTCAAGTTCCATTTGTTGGGGGAGAATTAGTTATCGATATGAAACTAATGAATCGAATTCTTGATTTAGATGAGGAGACGATGACTTTAACTGTTGAGCCCGGTGTTCTATTGCAAGATATTCAAGAATTAGTGGAACAAAGAGGCTATTTTTACCCACCAGATCCGGGATCTAAACATTCCACCATTGGGGGGAATGTTGCAACAAACGCTGGAGGAATGCGTGCCGTTAAATACGGGACGACAAGAGATTATGTTCGAGAGCTTGAAGTCGTTTTACCGGACGGAAATTTAGTAACATTAGGAAGTTTAAATATTAAAAACAGTTCTGGGTATGATCTGAAAAACCTATTTATCGGATCTGAAGGTACATTAGGCATTACGACAAAGATTAAATTAAAACTACTCTCACTTCCAAAATATAAACAATCTATCCTGTTAGCATTCGATTCCCTGCAAGAAGCATCGAACGCAGTAATAACCATCTTAAAGAATGGTATTGAACCGACGGCATTGGAGTTGTTTGAAAAAGGTACTATTGAATATAGCGAGCGTTATTTAAATATGAAATTGCAATCTCAGTTAGGAAAAGCCTATATTTTAATGACGATTGACGGAAATAATAAGGACGTATTAAATCATCAAATCATTACAGTTAATCACTTGTTGTCAAATAAGTCTCGTGAAATTATCGTTTTAGGAAACGACGAAGAAGAAAAAAAAGCTTGGAAGTTAAGAGATAATATTTTAGTAGCTTTAATGCAGTTTACACAGTATGAAATGTTGGATGAGGTTGTACCAATCAATAAGATAGCAGAATTAATTAATTATACGAAAGAACTTCAAGATAAGCATGGAATAGAAGTTATTAATTTCGGACACGCAGGTGATGGAAATATTCATACTGTGTTAATGAAAGGAAATCTTTCAGAAGACGACTGGCAAATGAAAAGAAAAGCTTATTTAGATGATTTATATCAAAAAGTTGGGGAATTAGGTGGTTTACCATCTGCCGAACACGGGATTGGATTATTAAAGAAACCATATTTAGAAAAAATGAAAAACCCTGTTGAGTTAAACCTTATGAAAACGATAAAAAATGCTATAGATCCTCAAAATCGTTTAAATCCAGGAAAAATCTTTTAATTTGTGAATAAAAAAATCATTATTTTCCATTGAAGGAAGATAATGATTTTTTTATTAGAAAAAGTGGTTGGGCAGGGCTGTTTTTTTGAATCTATGATTTGTAAGAAGTGAATATTTTTGAAAAAATGATAAAAAGCTTGTAACTCGATTGATATTATGGTGCAAGTTGAATGTACGAGAGTGAATTTTGTTGGTCAAGTGACGAAAAGTCTGACACCTAAATATCAATTAACTTAAAAACCTCAATATTTGTAGAAGAACATGTTTTAAATGGTTTTATAGAATTAAGTTTTTGTTTCTTAAAAAGGTTAATAAAAGTGCCCCAATTAGGGACACTTTAAACCATTTTTTCTTTAGCAGCTTTTTTCCTCCACATGAATGTGATGACTAAAGTAATCAATAAAAGGACAAATCCTAATATGAATGGATAAATGATATCCACATCATAGAGTACTCCTGCTGCTGTAGGACCAATTATATTTCCAATACTCATATATGCATTGTTCATTCCCATCGCAAATCCTTGTTCATTTCCAGCAAGTTTAGAAATTAACGTATTTAATACTGGACGTAAAATTGATGTAGATAAGAAAATGATTAATGACACGATAAAGAATAACAAGTAACTATTGGCTATTAATGAAAATAGGAATCCAAATGCACAAACAGTAATAAACACGATTAAAACAATTCTTTCTCCCAACTTATTCACTAATCGATCAACGATAAACAACTGAGCAATAACACTGACAACCCCAGTTGCCGTTACCATTACGGCTATTTCTTTTGCCGTCGAATGGAAAACGTCGTCTAAATAAAGGCCAATTACAGATTCGTAGGCAACAAGACCGAAGCTCATGACAAGCGTGATAATAAGTGGAACAAAGTAAGGCATCTTTGTAGATCGAATAATTTTCTGGATCATAGATTCATGATCTGCATGGTTTACTGGCATGTTTGGTGAATGATATTCTGTCTTTGTTTCTTTTAACATACCGATGGAGAAAAAGACTGCCACTAACGAAACTAATGCCGACACGAGAAATGGAAATTTTAGTCCATAATCTGCCAGAAAACCTCCAATACCCGGACCTACTACTATACCTAAAGACATAGCCGCAGATACATAACTATTTCCTTTTGCTCTTTGTTCAAATGTTGTAATATCAGCGATATATGCAAAAATTGCTGGTATAAGAAATGCTGCCCCAACACCACCGACTAATCGGGAAAAATACAACAACCATATGGAATCAAAAGCGTAGAAAATAAACATGGAGAGTGTTAATCCGGCTAAACCGAGGATAATCATTATTCTTCTTCCATATTGATCCGTCCATTTCCCTGCAATCGGAGAAAATAAAAATTGGGCACCTGCAAAAATGGCAATCATTAAACCAGCAGCTGTCCCACCTTGGTTGATTGACTCTAAATATGCCGGCAAAATCGGAATAACAATACCGAAACTACCTATGGCAATAAACATATTTATCATTAATACAGTGATTTTTTTCTTTTGATCACTTGTCATACATAACACCTCCTTTGAAATGAAACAAAGCTATTTTATAGGAAAGATTTCATCGTGTAAAGAAATAATATATGAAAAATTCAATCTCAAATAGATGCTTTTTAAAAAATATATCGTTTATAATAGTACAGGACTAAATTTATCTAACATCTAGAAAGTGGTGTTTTACATGAATCGTTGGTTTTCATCATTGACGATGTTTTCATCCGTTCAATGGCTTTTTTTTATTTTCGCGAATACTGTTTTAGTTCCTATTGCTGTAGGAAATGCATTCCAATTACCACCGGAAACAATTGCCATGATGCTTCGAACATCTCTTATTTTGACCGGTATGGCTTGTATGATTCAAGGATGGCTGGGACATAAATTTCCTATTATGGAAGGCCCATCAGGACTTATATGGGGGTTAATATTAAACTTAGGTTTATCGGCACATTCTTTAGGAATGAGTCCTTTTGAAATTGGAGGAGGGATTGCTACCGGTCTTTTATTAGCATGTCTAGTATCCATTCTTCTAGTTGTTTTTAATGGAGTAAAAATTTTAAAGTGGATTTTTCAACCGATGGTAAAGAGTGTATATTTATTTCTATTAACCTTTCAGTTAATATTTATTTTCTTTGAAGGAATGTTTAAATTAAATGATGATGGATCCATTCACATTCCAATAAGCTTATATTCTGTTGCAATTGTTATATTTGTTACGTTATTAACCATGAAAGGGAATCGTTTTATTAGTAATTTTTCTATTTTGATTGGGATTGTTGTTGGTTGGATTGGTTATGAGTTGATTTTTCCACAAGAAGTAGGATTATCATTAAAATCGATGGAGATAGAATGGACGTTATTTCCGTTAGGAGAACCAAATTTTCAAATAGGTATAATTGTTGTTTCTTTTATAGCAGGAATATTAAATTTAAGTAATTCAATTGTTTCAATTCAAACAGCAGCATCATTATATAAACAGCAAGCAAATGATAAACAAATTGGTAGGTCTATCTATATAACTTCTATTATGACTATAATTGGAACAATGTTTGGTCAAGTGGCATTTACACCATTTACTTCTACAATCGGCTTTTTACAAAGTACTAAAATATATAACCGGGAACCTTTTATACTAGGAGGTGGGTTATTAACGGCTATTGGAGTGATTCCTTTTATTGCCACATTTTTAACCCAAATGCCTTTTACTGTTGGAAATGCTGTTCTATTAGTGGCTTACATGCAATTATTCGGAACAGCTATGAATAGTTTGAAAGGCGAAGTGTTTAATTCAAACACAATTTTTCGAATAGCATTACCGATCCTATTTGGAGTATCCTTAATGAAGGTTCCACCTTCAATATTTAGCAATCTACCTGTGATGATACAACCTCTTATTTCTAACGGACTTATAATGGGAATGCTGTTGTCCATACTGTTAGAGAAATTAGTGAAATGGGATTCATTGAAATAACTCAAATGCCTGTCCTTATATTTTGGACAGGCATTTTTACTTGCAATATGACAATATTTATTCATAAATTAATGATAGAGAGGATGGAGAGTTTTGATAATGACTAAAGAATATTTGTAAAACATATATAATTTGGATGTAGCAATAACTTTTTAAGTAGAAAGTTCAATTCTATGAATATTGGAGGTTGATAGAATGGGACTTTTACCAAGAGGTGTAACTATTATCCATTTTGATGATTGTTATTATAATCAGAAACTATTAATGGAAGTTCCGCATGATGATATTGATTTACGGAAGTTTAAACATGTACATATGTTTTGTGATGATTCGTCTTTAAATGAAATTAGATTGAAATTAAAACATAGAAATAATCGGGGAATTACTTTTATTGGAAGTGGCAATTACCACTACGTGAGCTATTTACTACTGGAAGAAATAAACGAACCTTTTTCTCTCATTTTATTTGACCATCATCACGATTTAGGGATTTTTCATGAGTATCCAATTGATTTAATTTCATGTGGATCATGGGTTTTACACTCTTTAAACGATTTTCAAAATCTGAAACAAGTTCTAATCCTTGGTGTAGGTGATGGGCTAAATGATCAAAATTACCTTCATAAAACCAAATTAATTACTTCTACGAACCTTCCTTACTACTCTACTAATCATCTACTCTCTTTAATTCCAACAGAAAATGTTTATGTAAGTATCGACAAAGATGTTTTATCCGTTAAAGATGCAGAAACGAACTGGGATCATGGAAATATGAAAATAGAAGATTTACAAAAAATTTTAGTCGAATTATTCCAACATAAAACTATTTTGGGAATCGATATTTGTGGTGAATATTGCCCTAAAGTAGATGAAATTTTTACAAGGAGATTTCATTCAATTGTGAGAAAAAATGAAAAAGCAAACATTACTATTTTGAATACTTTCCTTCCTGTAAAGGAAATCGTTTTATAAGAAAATGTGCTTTGTAATCTCAATTACAGAATAGGGTTAATAAAGGACAGCGTCTAAAAATTCTTTTGTCCGAGTTTCTTTTGGGTGGGAAAATATATCTTTTGGTTTGCCTTCTTCAAGAATACTTCCATCGTGTAGAAAAATAACTCGGTCTGCTACTTCTTTAGCAAAACCCATTTCATGAGTGACAATAACCATAGTCATTCCTTCTTTGGCTAGTTGTTTCATTGTAGAAAGTACTTCACCTACTAGTTCAGGATCTAAGGCAGATGTTGGTTCGTCAAATAACATAATATCAGGTTTCATGGCTAAAGCTCTTGCAATTGCAACTCTTTGTTTTTGTCCACCTGAAAGTTTGCTCGGATAAACATTTGCTTTGTCTAACAACCCAACTTTCTTTAAAAGTATTTCTGCCTCTTGTATCGCTAAATCCTTTTTTATCTTTTTTACATAAATAGGAGCTTCTATAATATTTTCAATAACTGTTTTATGCGGAAATAAATGAAAATGTTGAAAAACCATCCCTACTTTCGTTCGAATTTTGTTTAAATCATGTGTATATGGCTCTATTTTTTCTCCTTCTAAAAATATTTCTCCGCTATCTTTCATCTCAAGGAAATTTAAACATCGAAGTAACGTGCTTTTTCCTGAACCACTAGCGCCAATTAGACAAACAACTTCTTTGTTTTTAACAGTAAAATCTATATCTTTAAGAACATGCAATGGACCAAAAAATTTATTTAATTTTTTAACTTCAATTATATTTTGGTTGTTCAAGCATTTTTCCTCCCATCATTCACTTGCCTCTAAACGTTTCTCTAACAATCGAACCACTAAGGTAAATATGAATACGAGGATTAAATAATAAATAGAGACTATTAACAAATAAGTCATATAATCATAGTGATTCGATCCATACGTTGTAGCAACATTGAACAATTCATACATTCCTATGAAGGCTGCTAGTGAAGAGTCTTTTAATGCAATTATGAATTGATTACCTAAAGGTGGAATTGCTCGTTTAAACGCTTGGGGTAATATAATTCTTCTCATGGTTAAACTTGCAGTCATTCCAAGAGAGCGTCCTGCTTCCATTTGCCCTTTCTCAATTGACTGAATTGCACCGCGAAAAATTTCAGCAATATAAGCTCCGTTATGAACGGCTAAGCCAAGGACGACCGCAGCAAACATTGGCATATTAATGGAAGTTAAACCGTAATAAAAAATAAAAATTTGAGCAATAAGTGGTGTGCCTCTTATGAGAAAAATATATAAATCTGCAATCCAAGTGAGAGGTTTAATATTTGATATTTTAAAAAAAGCAAATAATAAACCAATAAAAATTGCGATGAAAATGGATACAACGGTTAACTCAATAGTTAAAAGCATACCTTGAAAAAATGCATCAAAGGAATCTATAAATTTCTCAAAAAAATTCAAATTAGTACCCCCTTTTGTAAGGATACGGAAACTATATGAAAATTCATAAGCTAATTTGGTTTTACAGTAATATCTTCACCAAAATATTTCTCACTGATTTTCTTCAATGTTCCGTTCTTCCGTAATCTTTCTAATGCTTCATTAATTTTTTCTAGTAATTTTTCATTTCCTTTTGCCACAGCAATGGCTTGTTCGCTCGGTTCAATAAATTGTTTCCCAACGATTTCCATACCCGAGGCAATTCCTTCTTTACCAGTAATAAAGTCTGTAACAACAGCATCATGTTTTCCTTTGCTTAGTGCTTCCAAAGCTGTGACATCACTATCAAGTAAAACAATATTGTCCGTAACACCTTCTAAAATACTTGCATATGTTGAACCTTTTGAAACGGCAACTTCTTTCCCTTTTAAATCTTCTAATGTTTCAATTGATGAATTAATTCGTGTGAAAATTTGAGCCCCAGAGTAGTAATATGGAGTAGAAAAATTGACTTCTTTTAATCGGTCTTCTGTAATTGTATGGCTAGCAACTGCTATATCAAATCTTCCAGACTTTACTCCCTCTACAATACTTGCAAATTTCTGTTTTTTCTGTACAGGTTCTAAGCCTAATTCTTTTGCCACTGCCTCTCCAACTTCGATATCAAACCCAACCATTTTGCCGTCTTTATCCATATAGCTAAAAGGTTTAAATTCACCGGAGGCAGCGAAAATCAATTTACCTTCTTCAACAAGTTGATAGCCTTCTTCAGTTGTAACTTTTCCCTTACATGCTGTCAGGAAGAACATCATTACAATAGTCCAAAAAATTACTCCCCGATTTTTCAAACGATACCCTCCTAGAACATTAAAGTAATATTTAGAAAAAAACATAAGGTTATGCACTCTTGTTATGACAAGCATATGCATTATTCTATGAAAATATGAAATAAACAAATATCTGATAATAAATACAAAATTTGTTAATAGATAAAATTAATTAAATTTTCAACAAATTACAAATAAACTTTTTTATAATAGTAGTGGAAATAAAAAACAGGGGTGATTCCATGGAGAAACAAGTATTTCATGCCATACAAGATGATTATCCAGATGAGTTTGCTTGGTGCTATGGTTGTGGACGTTTAAATCAGGAGGGGCATCATTTTCGTACAGGATGGGATGGAGACCAAACGGTGACTATTTATGAACCAAAGAAAGAACATTTGGCAATACCTGGTTTCGTATATGGAGGGTTAATTGCGTCATTTATCGATTGTCATGGAACAGGATCTGCTTCTCTAGCTTTACATCGAAAAAATGGATACGAACCTGGAAGTGGTGTGGAACCACCTAGATTTGTCACTGCCTCTTTACATGTTGACTTTTTAAAACCAACTCCACACGGGGTTCCATTAAAAGCAATAGGTAAAGTAGAGGAAATCCATCCGAAAAAATGGAAAGTATACACAGAAGTATTTGCCAATGACACTCTTGTTGTAAAAGGGGAAGTTGTGGCTGTAGTAATGCCGGATACATTTAAAAAATAAAGAAACGCCTGTCGAATGGACAGGCGTTATTTTAATAATTTAAAATTCTTTGGATAAATTGTTTAGTTCGTTCTTGTTTTGGATTTTTTAAAATTTCTTCAGGGGGACCTTGTTCAACAATTACCCCGTTATCCATAAAGATAATTTCATCCGAAACTTGTTCAGCAAATTTTAATTCATGCGTTACGATGACCATTGTCCATCCTTCACTAGCTAAATCTTTAATAACTTTTAAAACTTCTCCAACTAATTCTGGATCAAGAGCGGATGTTGGTTCATCAAATAACATGAGAGAAGGTTGAATGGCAAGAGCTCTTGCAATCCCTACTCTTTGTTGTTGTCCACCAGATAACTGGTGTGGGTATAAATCCATTTTATCTTCTAAACCGACTTTTTTAAGTAAACTTTTAGCTAGTTCCAATACTTCATGTTTATCTCTTTTTTGAACAACTAAAGGACCTTCTGTTACATTTTCTAATGCTGTTTTATGAGGAAATAAATTGTATGATTGAAATACCATTCCTGATTTTTTTCTCAATTGAGTAATTTCTTTTTTCTTGATCGGTTGACTAAAATCAATGGTAAGTCCATCATCAAAAGTGTATAGTCCAGAGTCAGGAATTTCTAGAGCGTTTAAACAACGAAGCAAAGTTGTTTTCCCAGATCCAGAGGGGCCTATAATCGTTAAAATATTTCCTTTATCAATGTTTAAATCAATCGATTTTAGCACTTTTAATTCCCCGAATGATTTAGATAATCCTTTTATTGATAGTAACATTTAATCCCCTCCTTATCGTGCAACATAACGCTCTAATCTTTTCTCTATCATCCCTTGGAAAAGAGATAAAACAAAACAAATGACCCAATAAATGAGTGCAGCTTCTACATATAACAACATAAAGTCGTATGTTCTTGCTGCAATTTCTTGAGCTTTTCGGAATAATTCGGTTACTAAAATTAACGATGCTAAAGATGTATCTTTTACTAGACTGATAAATGTATTTGATAGTGGTGGTATTGATACTCTTGCAGCCTGTGGCAAGATAATACGTCGAAGTGTTTGACGATGATTCATACCGATTGTGATAGCTGCTTCCCACTGTCCTTTTGGAATCGATAAAATAGATGCCCTAATGATCTCTGATGCATAGGCACCTACATTGATAGAGAAAGCGATAATGGCACTTGGAAACGGATCTATGATGATCCCTATACTTCCTAGTCCGTAAAATATGATAAAAAGCTGTACTAGTAAAGGAGTACCTCTAATCGCAGATACATACATTTTTGCTGTGTAAGATAAAATTTTATAATTAGACAATCTCATAATAGCTGTTATTAAAGCAATGACAAGACCTAAAATAAATGAAATGATAGCAAGGGGAATCGTATAGCTGATTGCCCCTTGAATCATTGGCCATAATGAATCTTTAAAAAGTTCCCAACCTTCGGCATTAGCGGGAATAGCATTAGTAAGTAAAAGATTATTTAGATACATCTTCACCAAACCACTTTTCTGAAATTTTTGCCAATGTACCGTCGTCAATCATAGCTTGTAATTGCTCATTAATGGCATCTACTAACTCTTTATTTCCTTTTCTAAATGCAAAGGCACTTTCTGCTACATCATCGGATTTTACGGCAATTTTTATATCTGCATCTGGTTTTTGTTTTAAAAATTCTAGAACGGCTAAGCTATCATTAATTGTTAAATCTACTCTTCCTTGCTTTAGTAATTCAACAGCTTGAGCCAAACCTTCTACCCCGACAATTTCAGCACCATATTCTCTTGCCATATCCCCATAATTACTTGTTAACGATTGTGCTGAACGCTTTCCTTTTATATCTTCAAAAGATTGAATATCATTATTGTTTTTAGGTACAACGACAACCGCTGATGATTTTGTATATGGAATAGAAAAATCATAGTTTTCTAAGCGATCTGGACGAATCCCAACTTGATTGGCAATTAAATCAAATCGTTTACTATTTAATCCTTCGAACATGGAGTCCCATTGTGTTTCTTTAAAATCAACTTTTAGACCTAAACGTTTAGCAACTTCCGTAATCACTTCTACGTCAAAACCTGTTAGTTGATCGTTTTCGTCATGAAAGGTAAAAGGAGGATATGTACCTTCAGTTCCTACAGTTAAAACACCTTTTTCTTTTATTTCTTCATAAAGGTTTCCCTTTGTTGTTTCTTTATTATCATCACTTTTACCACACGCTGCTAAAATTAATATAAGTGTAAATAGCAATATGGATAATTTTTTTATCATTTCTGACAACCCCCATTAGATTAGTAGGATTTAAACACAAATGTGATTATACTCTGTTCATTTCAATTTGTAAACGAATTTCCCTTTATTCTGTATTTTTGTAGAATGATAAAAAAATATGTACGAAAATATTTATTTTCTCCCAAATAAAAAGAGAATGTGAAAATGTATCACATTCTCTTTTTACCCAATATTATTTCAAGACGTGTCGGATTACTAAATTTGTTAAGTTTGGTACGATATGAAAGGAATATTCCTTTTCCACTCGCTCGTATTTTTTATGACCGTCAAATCCATAAGGACCGATATTAATGACAGGAACATTTATATCACGAATATCTTGAAAGTTGATAGAATATTTCTTTCCCCATCCAGGGCTATTTTTAACAACAGCACTAATACCTTCGTCATCATCACTTATGGCAATAAAACTCATATCAGAAATAAAAGGGAAAAAGTTTTTAGTGACGATTGGATGCTTGTAATGTGGTTGAATATTTTCAACAGCATGATTTAATGCATCTAATAATATCTTTTCCTTGTCATTTTTCCCCGTTAATTCTACTCTCGGTGAATAAATGGAAGAATAAAATAAAATCATCGCTGGGCTTTTGTCAGACATCCATTTCCAAGCCTCTTCCACTACTTTTGCTGAATACATTCTTATATCTAGGCTTTCGTCCAAAAGCAGGTTTTCTTTAAAATTTTCCATATGTTTTATATAACTATTGCCATGTTCTTTTTCAAGCATTTCATTCATTTCTTCAAAGGTATAGACTCTCGGTTTCCATGGATGAGGATGATAAGGATGATCCGTTATTTGACAAAACTTTTTATATCGTTCATCATATTCTCGTAACGCTCGTTCAAATGCAATGTAGGCTTGTTCTTTTAACAAGGTTAATACGTCCTTTGGTGACCAGGAATGAATAAAAAAATTATAATAGACAAAAGAAGATAGAGCTGTTTGTACATCGTAGGCTGGTTTTAAATCTGTCTGCTTTAAAGAAACAGGAGGAAGTGTCGTTTCTCCATATGCCTCATTACATAAATCGGGATTATAATTGATTTGTTTCGTTAATTCCGCTGCTAAGAAGTTGGGATCGAATCCATCAAAGGCAGCTCCTACATGTGCTTCCACACCTGTAATAAAAAATGAAGGAAGTAATTTTCCAACAGTTCCTTTATAAATATATCGGTTTTCATCCCCTTCAAATCTTGGGGCAACAAAATCGGAATTAATGGCTGCAACATAATCAAATTGATGTTCTGTACGTAACGCCTTCAATACTTTTAAAGAAGATAAAATGCCATGGGAACTATCTTCCTCGTCACATTCAATGACTACTACTAAATTCCCTTCAAGTTCATCAGGATGTTCTGCATAGTATTTAAGTATATAAAGATTACTAGCAACACCACTTTTCATATCTAAAGCACCGCGTCCAAATAAATAATCTCCGGAAAGTAAGTGCTTTTTGACCGTTGGAGGAAGATCTTCATTTTTTAACGCTTCCATTAATTTGTCTGTATCGGTTGCAATTTCTTTTAAATGGTTATAATCATCAATTCCAACGGTATCCAGATGTCCTAAAAGGATAACGGTTTTATTACTTTTTTTCTTTGTTCCTTTTACAAATGAGATGACATTATACCGTTCCTTATCATCATGGATCGTTTGTTGCTTAAGGACAAAATTAGGATGTTCGTGAAAGTAAGGAAAAGAAGAGATCAATGAATAAATTGCTTGGCTAATTTCTCTTTCTCCTTGTGTATTAACAATACTTTGAATTTGAACAAGTTGTTTCGTTAATAATAATACTTCTTCCCGACAATTTAGCATGTATAATCCTCCTATGATTGATGCAATTATTTATATCGATTCTTAAACATTTTAATAACCCAATATCCAAGGAAAAAGGAGATTAGATAAATGACAATGTAAATGAGTGCGGAACTGTTTAACCAAACAAGCAGGATAAAAATATATACGAGTAATGACAATCCGACGTTTAAATAGACATTTGCATTAATGAATGCGGTTACAATTCCTTGTAAGAAGAAAAGTGAAGGATAGTACAAGATTAATGAATTAATGATAAGACCTTTTCTAAATGTTTCGTCAAAAATGTTTGAAAAGGAGAGGAAAGCTAAAATAATCATAATAATAGCAGGTAAATAGGTCGTTAGTTTGATAAGTAAATTTTTCTTTTTCATTCACATCAACTCCAATCATTTATAATTATTATTATATCTAGCCAGAAAGGAATTTGATAGAACAAAAACAGATAAGAAAAATGATAAAAATTTCATTTGTTTAAATGAAGTCATTTTCTTTTCCTTTTTATAAGTAAAGCAGTATGATAAAGGAAAGATTGGTAATGTAAAAAGTTCTATGAAACAACAAAAAAATAAAATTTTAAACTTTAGATAGGCAAAAAACGACCGCCATCG
>NZ_JBYLHW010000066.1:0-14329 GCF_057747715.1 Bacillus sp. JST-5
ATAAGAGAAATTGGAGTATGCGTGCTTCTTTTTTGCTTTCAATTTGTTCTTAAACCCCAAAATTTAGTATAGAGCCAAAAAAATATGCACCTTTCTCTACGAAAGGTGCACCGAAAGATTAACCAACATTTACCCATCCGCGTTTGATCGCTAATACGACGGCTTGAGTGCGGTCATTAACGTTCATTTTTTGTAAAATGTTGCTGACATGGTTTTTCACCGTTTTTTCGCTTATATATAAAGCTTCACCGATTCCTTTATTACTTTTTCCATCAGCAAGCAATTGTAATACTTCACATTCTCTTCTAGTGAGTAAGTGTAGTGGACGGCGAACTTCTTGCTGAACAACCGTAGCTGTTGCCATTTGATGAACAGCTGTGTTTTCTGCAAGTCTTCTAAACTCTTTCACAAGATTGTGAGTAACTTTTGGATGTAAATATGAACCACCGCTTGCCACCACACGGACTGCTTCGATTAATGCTTCCGCATCCATTTCTTTTAATAAATATCCGCTTGCTCCTGTTTTCAATGCATGGGTTACATAATTTTCATCATCATGAATAGATAAAATGATAATTTTTGTTTCTGGGTATTCGTTTACTAATTTTTTCGTTGCTTCAATTCCGTTTAACTCCGGCATATTGATATCCAACAGAACAACGTCAGGGTTGTATTTTTTCACTAAAGAAATCGCTTCTTCCCCATTATTTCCTTCCGCGACTACTTGAAAATCTTCCTCA
The DNA here is from genome assembly GCF_057747715.1 of Bacillus sp. JST-5. Lineage (NCBI taxonomy): Bacteria > Bacillati > Bacillota > Bacilli > Caryophanales > Bacillaceae > Bacillus > Bacillus sp. JST-5. Next base: position 741 of record NZ_JBYLHW010000066.1, read on the forward strand.
AATTCTAATATACGTTTAACCCCTTCACGGAATAATTGATGATCATCAACGATGACAATGGACGTCATGGTTTCCCCTCCTAAAAACTTTGCGAATTTTGACTTATGGTAATGGAACACGGATAAGAATCACCGTTCCGAAGCCGATTTTCGAATCAACCGTTAATTCTCCATTCAGTAAATCGACTCTCTCTCTCATTCCGATTAGACCATATGAACCTTCGATTTTTTTAGATATGTCAAAACCTTTCCCATCATCTTTAATAATAGCGATGATGTTGTCTTTATTCATTTCAAGCTTTACATGGATATGACTTGCTTCCGAATGTTTAAAAGCATTTTGAACCGCTTCTTGAATTAAGCGAAACATAGCCGCTTCAAGTTTTTCCGGAACTCTTCTTTCCACCCCAATATTCGTAAATGTCACTTTTGCTGATTGATTGTATTCTTCGACCGTTTGCAAATATTTTTTTAACGTAGGAACTAGTCCTAAATCATCTAATGCCATCGGTCGTAAATCATAAATAATGTGTCGAACTTCATACAAAGCATCTCGAACCATTGTTTTTAAACTTCTAATTTCTTTTAATCCTTCTTCCGTTCCTCGTTCACGGAACACTTTTTCCACTAAATCCGATCTCATTATGACATTTGCCAGCATTTGTGCAGGGCCGTCATGGATTTCTCTTGATAAGCGTTTTCTTTCTTCTTCTTGAGCTTCAATAATTCGTAGACCAAATTCTTGTTTTGCTTTTGCATCCTGGATAAATTCACCTATTTGCTTGAGATCACCTGTTAAATAATTTAACACAACAGAAATTTGTGAAACGAGGTGATCAGCACGTTGGATCGTTTCTTTCACACTCGTTAATCTTCGTTCGAGATCGTCCCTTCTTTCTCGCAGCTGTTGTTCTAGCTGCCGAATCGAGGATAATTTAATTTGCAAATTATGAGCATTTTCATAGGCGACCCGAACTTCTTCTTCAGAAAAACTTTTAAAATGTTTACTTACTTCTGCAAGACGTTTGCGAGCAAAACGAACTTCTTGGTCTAATTTTTCTTCATCATCGATGACTTTTGTAATCATTTCTTTAATTTTTTCTAATTCATCTAAGATCGATTCATAATCTTTGCGGCATTGTTCGCCGATTTCAAAGATTTCGTTTTTACTATTCCCAACAGTATCGATCATTTTTTCTAATATTTGATCAATGGTTCTCATATCTATTTGCTTAATGGACATTTAGATATACTCCTTTAGGGCTTACTAACCATTACCCATCATTATCTCTATTTTAGCGTGAAAATCAATCCAAGACTATGCAGCACTGGATAAAATAAGCATTTTACCTTAGGTGTTTTCCTATATTTGTATTTTTTTAGGTCATTTATCCTACATAGTCTTATTGATTTTTCGAACCCTTACAATATGTAGTATTTTTATTATTTAATCATACCATATTTAGTGAGTCGAATGGTATGGACAATTTTTCAATTTTCGTCAATAATTTATCGATTTCTACATTTCATTGCGCGATTAATTCAATCGCTTTATAATTGAAATGATTGATGATTAAAGAAAGGAGCGATTTCATTGCGCACAAATTATAAAACCGTTAAAGGACAAGGTGAGCATGAAATCGTCATTCAAAAGTCCCGATTCATTGCCCATGTCAACAGAGCTGAAACGGAAGAAGAAGCGCAAAACTTCATCCAATATATAAAAAAAATTCATTGGAATGCCACTCATAATTGCTCCGCTTACCTGATTGGTGAACATAATCAAATACAAAAAGCCAATGATGACGGAGAGCCAAGCGGTACAGCCGGTGTTCCAATTTTAGAAGTGCTAAAAAAACGTGATTTACGAGATACGGTCGTAGTCGTAACAAGATATTTCGGTGGCATAAAGTTGGGAGCCGGCGGTTTGATCCGTGCTTATGGAAAAGCAACATCAGAAGGATTAGATGCTGTTGGAATCGTTGAACGAAAACTTACGCGCGTGATGGAAACAACGATTGATTATACTTGGTTAGGAAAAGTAGAGAATGAGTTGAGAGGGTCAATATATCAAATAAAAGATATCCATTATCTTGATCAAGTGAAGATTGAAACGTATGTCAATTCAGGAGAAGAAGAGACATTTACGGCATGGATGACAGAATTGACAAATGGACAAGCTCGTATGGAACAAAAAGAAGAATTGTTTTTAGAATTTGATGTATAAGAAAGGATTTTCTACATGCGAAATGATTCGAGAAAATTAAGATCAAGAAAAAAAAGACGTAGATTAAAAAAGAAAGTGAAAATGTTTATCATCCTTCCACTGCTATTGCTTATATTATCAGGTTTTTCTTATGGGTATTATCTTTATTTAAAGGCTGAAAATGCAGCGAATGAATCATATGAAAAAATTGATCATAAATCGAAATATCGTGATTCTGATATTAAAGTCGGAGAAGATAACATTTCTATTTTATTTATCGGTGTGGATGAAAGTGAAATTAGAAGTTCTAAAAACTCTGGTGCCCGATCTGATGCGTTAATGTTAGCAACTCTAAACGAAAAAGATAATTCAATTACACTGTTAAATATACCTCGTGACTCGTATGTGTATTTCCCTTTTAAAGGAACATTTGATAAAATCACACATGCTCATGCCTATGAAGGCGTGATTGGAACCGTTGAAACAGTAGAAGAGTTATTGCAAATTCCAATTGATTATTATGTAAAAATGAACTTCCATGCTTTTATTGATATTGTCGATGCTTTAGGTGGAATTGAAGTAGAAGTTCCTTATGAAGTGGTTGAGCTTGATTCTAACGATCGACGTTCCATTCACTTAAAGCCTGGATTACAAACATTAAACGGTGAAGAATCACTGGCATTGGCTAGAACGAGAAGAAAAGATAGCGATATTGAGCGTGGGAAAAGACAACAAGAAATTATGAAAGCGATATTCAAAAAAGCTACATCGGTATCAGCTTTTACAAAATACGGGAATCTTATTGAAGCAGTTGGAAAAAATATGACAACGGATTTATCCTTCTCTGAACTAAAAGCGTTAATGAATTATTTTTCTGTCACATCTGGGGTAGATATTGAAACCCTTCAATTAAAAGGAAGCGACGCTTACATCAATGGAATTTATTATTACCAATTAGACGAACAAAACCTAAACGAAATCAAACAAACACTAAAACAACACCTAGAGTTGAACTAGAAAAGTAGAGGCGAGCGCTTAGTGACGTACGAACGGGAGTCACTCCTGCACTGAGATAAAGGAAACACGACGAGCAACGAGTCGATGTTGACTTATCGTAGGGGAAGGAGTGGGTCGTTCGCTAGTCACTGCGAGCCGAACTAGACAATTAGAAAAGCGGAGGCACATTTTGAACGCCGTATGAACGGGAGGGCCTCTCGGACTGAGATAAAGGAAACACAGCGAGGGACGAGCTGTTGTTGACTTATCGCAGGGGAGAGAGGTCATCGTTCACTAGGCGTTCGTGCCGTAGCTAGACAATAGAAAAGTAGAGGCGAGCGCCTAGTGACGTATGAAAAGGAGTCACACTTGAATCAATGCAATAGAACAAAAAATCCCAAATAGCCAATTAAAAGGCATTTGGGATTTTTTTATCGGTTTTTATTGAATCCTTTTACAAATCGTAATAACGGCTTATATTGTTGGTTAATGAGTCCAATTTTTTCAGCACCTAATTCAATCAATAAGACTAAGATGGTAATGAAAAGAATAGATCCCCAAACAGTAGTTAAGGAAAAGATAAAGGCAGATAATCCAAATAACGCACTAATTGCATAAATGATTAACACCGTTTGTCTATGAGAAAAACCTAACTTTAATAAACAATGATGGAAATGAGATTTATCCGGTGCTGACAAAGGTTTTTTATTAATTAAGCGACGAATAATCGCAAAAAACGTATCTGAAATTGGTACACCTAATATTAAGATCGGAATAATAAAAGAAATAAATGTTACGTTTTTAAATCCTAGTAACGACAATACTGCAATGACATATCCTAAAAATAGAGCTCCAGTATCCCCCATAAAAATTTTTGCAGGGTGGAAATTAAAGAATAAAAATCCGACAGTACTTGCTAAAAGGAGAAGAGCAATCGCTAATACATAAGCATCTGACATAATGAAGGCCATACCAGCAATACAAATGAGTGCAATTGAAGAAACTCCTGCAGCAAGTCCATCTAGGCCATCGATTAAATTAATGGCATTGGTCACACCAACAATCCAAATAATCGTAATCGGAATACTTAATATTCCAAATTCTAACGTATTCCCAAATGGTAAATTGATAAAGGTGACTTGAATATCTCCTAAATATACAACTACAAAAGCCGCCAATAATTGCCCGGCTAATTTATAGGATGGACGCAAATCATAAATATCATCCAATAAGCCTGTAATAAACACAATAAAAGCACCAAGGATAAAAGCTAAATGAAAGCTCTCCTCAGGTTGAATAATCATAACTCCAATGATAAAGGCAATAAAGATAGAGATTCCACCTAAACTGGGGATCGCCGCTTTATGAACTTTTCGATAATTGGGCTTGTCAGTTGCTCCCATCCTGTTTGCCAGCTTAATTACAAAAGGAGTAACTCCTAAGCTGATGGCAAAAGATATTAAAAGCGTAAGTTCTAACATCATTAATGTCCCCCTCAAAGGTAGGCTGCAGATCATCTATGTTAAACGGTCGTTTAGTTTTATGGGCTTATTCAAATAAACAAACCTCTTCAATTAATATTAAATGACAAAATTATGAATGTCTAGCCATTTTATAAGAATGGTTTTCTACATAATTAGACAAAAACACGCTAAATCTTTTCCTCATATGAATTAGACGTAAAACATGAATTTGTTTCAACTATTCCATCAAAATTTAGCTTTTCCTTTTTTATGCAATCTCAACGTAGCAACATCTAATAAAAATTTCGGTAAAACTAACATTCTTCTCCATCTTGACGGTTGTTTCAACAAACGATAAAACCATTCTAAATGCAAGTCTCTCCACATTTTAGGGGCACGCTTGACTTCTCCAGCCAATACATCAAAACTACCCCCAACACCCATAAACACACCTTTTTGAAACTGAGCAAAATGTTTGGAAATCCAAAATTCTTGTTTTGGAAATCCTAACGCAACAAAAATTAAATCTGGCTCTACCATTCGAATATTTTCGACAATACGATTGTCATTCATATCAAAATATCCGTGATGATATCCAGCTATTTTCAAATGAGGAAATTGCTTTTGACAATTTTCCACTGCTTTTTTTACCACATGGTCTTTTGCACCTAAAAAATAGACACGGTAATGTTTTTGATTAGAGATTTCTAATAAGGACATCATTAAATCAAAACCTGCTACACGCTCTTTTAAAGGTTCTTTTATAATTTTTGAACCGATGATAATACCAATCCCATCTGGAACAATATAATCTGCATTTTCTATGGTGCTTTTAAACTTTTCATCCTTTTGTGCGTACATAACAATTTCTGGATTGGCGGTCACGGTAAAACATTTCGTTCCTGATTCAATTTTATTTGTTAGTTCTTCAATCATTTCGTTTGCTGTAACATTATGAAATGGGATTCCTAAAATTTTTATTTTATCCATTCTTCTCCCCACTATTCCGAAACAGAGCATTATTTGACTGTTATCAATGAAATGTATTTTATACGAAGTTATGTTTACCTATAATAGCATGGCCAGTCTGGCTTTCACCATCCCGTTGACCTTTTCACATTTTTAAAAACTTACCTTCCTTTAAAAATACTTTCTCAACTACACGTTTGGTTGATTCTCCACACTCAAGACCACAAAACTCTTGATGAAAGCGGATATATTTTTCATTCATTTGAAATCCGTCATTTTCAAGTATTTCTATTTCATCTATTAATTCTTCAGTTGTTTTTACTAACGGTCCAGGTGCTTCTTTTTCAAAATCAAAATAAAATCCGCGCAGTTTGTCTCGATACCGTTCGATATCATAAACAAAGAAAATAATCGGTCTCTTCAAATTCGCATAATCAAAAAATACCGACGAATAATCCGTTATTAATATGTCCGATACGATATAAAGTTCATTAATATCTTCATAATTCGAAAAATCATATACAAAACCTGAATAACTGGATAAATCAATTGAATCCGCAATCAAATAATGCATTCGTAATATAACAACATATTTTTCTCCAAATCGTTGTTGTAGCTTTGTAAGGTCTAACTGAAGGTCAAATTTATATCGACCTTTTTCATAATATCGATCGTCTCGCCATGTCGGAGCGTATAAAATAATCTTTTTATCTAAAGGGATTTGATATTTTTGTTTAAATTGACGAACGATCTGCTCTTTTTTATCAGAATATAAAATATCATTTCTTGGGTATCCAGATTCGATCATTGTATTGTTAAATTGAAAGGCGCGTTTAAAAATATTTGTTGAGTACCTGTTTGGCGATATTAAATAGTCCCAACGACCTGTTTCTTCAATAAACTTTTCTTTATATTTTTCTGTTGAAATGCCTGGCATATAAACTTCTTCCATATCGAGTGCCAGTTTTTTTAATGGGGTACCATGCCATGTTTGTAAAAATGTTGTATGTTTTGGTTTCGGTATCCATGCAGGTAAACGGCTATTATTCACCCAATACTCGGCGCGAGCTAAATAATAAATCCAACGAATTGAAAAACGATTCACATACGGAATATTCTTTTCTTTAAAAATTTTATTATAGGATTTATTGACACTCCAGATGAGTTGAAATTCAGGATGATGTTCTTTTAAATATTCATAGATCGCTCGAGGATTGCAACTATATTGCTTTCCTAAAAAGCTTTCGAAAACAATAAGATTTTTTTTCACCGGTAAGAAAGTAGCTATTGTAAATAATACTTTATAGAAAACTTCTGCCATATCTTTTATTTTGCGTATAAGCTTTTTTGTCATAAAAAATATCCTTTCCGACAAAAATAACAGTAAGTCCGATTTCTCATTGTAATTATAACAAAACCTCCTTAAAGGAGGTTTATACTACAAAACACTTTTTTGACGGATCTTTTCTTCTGCAAAATCTTCTTGATACATGTACATTAATAAATTTTGCGATGAGTTTCCATTGGAATATAGATTCCATCTTCGGAAGAATGCATCCAATCTTTCGTCATCAAAGTCACCTTTTTTAATTTGTTCAATGATTTCGTCAGTACTTTGAACAATTGGTCCAGGTAAATCAATATCAAAAACACCACGTTCTTGCTTATACTGTTCATAATCATAAATATAAAATATCATCGGCCGTCTTAAAATTGAAAACTCCATTGGGATGGAGGAATAGTCGGTAATTAAAAGATCTGTAATGAGCAATAGTTCATGAACGTTTGGATAGTTTGAGAAATCATATACAAAATCATGATAACGATTGTCATGAATAATAGGGTTATTTAATGTTATGGCCGGATGCATTTTAATTAGTAATACATATTCATCTTTTAGTTGCTCATACAATTGTTTAATGTCTAGTTCAAGTTGAGCATCTTTTAATTGCCCATCTCGATAAGTGGGAGCATATAAGATAACTTTTTTGTCTTTTAAATAAGGAAATTCATGATAAAGTCTCTCTTTAATGCTCCGATGCAAGACGGTATCATAATAAAAGTCGGTTCTAGGTACCCCTGTCCTCAAAATGGAGGAAGATGGAAGGTCAAATGCCTGAGTAAATATTTTAGCCATTTCTTCTGAACCGACAACCACTTTATGAAATTTTTCATATACTTTTTTAAACCTTTTCTTAGCCATATGTGAACGTTTTTCAACCGAATGATCAAGCAACCCAAACTTTTTCACAGCTCCAGCAGCATGCCAAAGCTGTATGACTTCCACTTCTTCTTTAAAGTTTGTTACCGCTAAAAAGCCAAAATAATTATCAATTAAAATCGTTCTCGATGTCGCTAAATGATAAATCGATTTGATGAAGTGAATAATATGGGCTGATTCAAAATGATAAACTTTATAACTATTATTCTCAAAAAAGTTGATTTTACTACTTTTTTGCTGAAGAATAACAATATCCTTTTGGATGTTTAATTTTTCTATTTCATCCAAAAGGAATTGAGCATTATCTCCGAAAGAAACAACGAATGTCGTTTTCTCTTTCAACGGAAAAAGGTTAAATAATGAAAACAGGCATTTAAAAATCAATAAATAGATGCCGATAGCCAATTCTCTAACCATTTTTCACTTTTAAGTCCTTTTTAATTTTTGTTGTAGAAATGCCAATTGTTCTTGGTAAATAAACAACTTCACAATATTCCTTCAAGAAGTCAAAATGACCTTTCCAGTCATCACCCATGACAAATATATCTACGTTATGTTTTTTAATGTCTTCGATTTTTTGTTCCCAAGTTCTTTCTGGAATGACTTCATCTACATAACGGATAGACTCTAAAATTAATTTTCTGTTTTCATAACTATGATAAGACTTTTTATTTTTTAACTCGTTAAACTCATCCGTTGAAAGAGCAACGATTAAATAATCACCTAGTTCTTTCGCACGTTTCAACAAATTAATGTGTCCCCAATGCAATAAATCAAACGTACCGTACGTAATCACTTTTTTCATCTATTTCCCCTCGCTTTCTTTTCAAAGTTAGTTATATATATCAACCATTCTAGAACTCTTTTCTTCACACAATATTAGGAAAATCAAACTAAATAACATTATAAGTCTATCGAACAATATTTTCAATGGAACATATATCAATATAATGATGTTCCAATTAGGCGTAATATCTATTTAACTAATGTAAACGAACTGTAAAATGTTACTTAAAGACAATTTTACACACTTTTTCGGCTGCATCTCCGTTTTCCCAAGCACAAAATCTATGATAAAATTGCTCATAACGTTCACGATATTCCTCTTGTACTACTTCAATATTTTGCACGGCAGCAATGATTTCTTCCGTTGTTTTGAGTAATGGACCTGGGATATCTTTTTCCATATCTATATAAAATCCTCTTAATTGATCACGATACTTTTCTAGATCATAGGTATAGAAAAGAATCGGACGTTTTAAGTTCGCATAATCAAAGAATACGGATGAATAGTCTGTAATTAATAAATCAGAAATTAAATAAAGTTCGGCGATATCATCATAATGAGATAAGTTGTAAGCAAACCCTTCTGCTCCATAGGTATCAATATGATCAGCGATAAAATAATGCATTCTTAATAACACTACATATTGATCGCCTAATTTTTCCTTCATTTGTTTCAAATTCAATTTTAGTTGAATTTTTATTTCCCAGGTGCGTAAAAATCATCATCCCTCCATGTAGGAGCATATAAAATAACCTTTTTGTCTAGAGGGATGTTTAAATTTCTTTTGATTTGGTTCGCTATACGTTCTTTATCTTTTGCATATAAAATGTCGTTTCTTGGATAGCCAACCTCGATCATCTCTTTTTCAAACTTAAACGCTCGGCGAAAAATATCCGAAGAATATTGATTTGCCGAAATTAAATAATCCCATCTTCTTGATTGTTTATAAAAGTCTGCTTTATATTTTGGATTTGCAGAGTATATATCTTTCATATCAAATACTAGTTTTTTTAATGGTGTTCCATGCCAAGTTTGAAGATATATATTTCCTTCCCTCTTCGTTAAACTTTTCGGCAATCTTGAATTGCTGACCCAATATTTGGCTCTCGCCATATAATAATAGTATTTGAAACTAAAGCGTTTAACTTGTTTCGCATTCCCGGGAATTTTTTTCCCAGGGTTATTAAAAATCCATACATATTTGTAGTTTCGATTTTCTTTAAGTAGTTGTTCATAAATATATTTTGGGCTATCGGAATAATTTTTTCCTAAAAAACTTTCAAAGACTATCGTATCTTCTTTTAACGGTAATTTCATAAATACTTGATGATATAAAAAGAGATAAAATTTTGTTTTTCCAGTTAAACTATACTTTAATTCCCCTAATAATTGATGAGTTTGAATTCGCTTAATTAATTTTTTCCAATTCCCTTTCTTCAAGGCTAATAATTCCCATCTGATAATAAATGAAGTATTTTTTGCCGATTCTTTTAAAAGCCACTTCCCCGCTTCTAAAATCAATGTTTTTATTTGATGAATTTCTTTTTCATCTTTTAACAATGTAGGAATGTTTCTTTTATAAATGTTTATAAAATGATGATCCAAAATTTGAGAAATCCATTTTTCCGCTTGATATTTCTTTTTTAACGAAATATATACGTTTAAAAATGATTCTAATCGAATTGTTGAATCTAATTGGGACAAGGATGGATTTGAAATTGGATCATTACGCACACGTAAGTAGTAGTGACATCCTTCTACAATTTGATAATTTCTATTTTTTTCAAGCATTTGCATAATAAATGACAGGTCAGTATATACTTTTACGTCCTCTGAAAACATAATTTTGTTTTTCACAAGAAAATCTTTTTTGATCAAAACATTTAAAATAGAGGAAAATGAGTTTAACTTTCCATTTTTTATGGCCACTGGGGCTCCTTCATTATCTTTTAACGCACTTTCTCTACTTTTTTTAACCTCTACAAATTTTCCTGCAAGAAAGTCTTCATCACCAATAAGATTGATAAGTAATTCAATGTTGTTTTCAGAAATAAAATCATCGCTGTCTAAAAAATAGATATAATCACCCGTTGCTTCTTTTAAACCAACGTTTCTAGCGTAACCTACACCTTTTCTTTCATTTAAATGAATCGCTTTAATACGATAATCTTTCCTACTATATTCATCTATAATTTCAACACTACCGTCATTGGAACCATCGTTAACTAAAATAATTTCTAAATTGTTATATGTTTGTTGGATAACTGAATCCAAACATTCAGACAAAAATTCTTTCGTATTATAAATCGGAATAATAACAGTAACTTTGGTCATTTAGTACACCTCTTTTAGGTTGTATAAAATTGAATAACGCTCAAAAAGCATAAAACAAAAACACTGACAATAATACGTTACTATAAAATTTGACGTATTTTAAGAAATAATTCAAGTTGTAAAAGAAATTGGGTAGAATTGTTAATCATACAATCTTATTTGAAATGAAAGTGTAATATATAACCCTCGTGTTATGTGATATAATACTTCTCTGTATAATCCGAAAATTTTTTACAACGATGAAGAATTTTCGACAAAATTACTTTGCAATTGACATCGAAAAATCATTTTAACGTAACTATGGTATAAATAAAAGATTTATAAGATGGGTAATTTCCACCAATTCAATTGTCATAAAATGATTTTAGCTATATGACGACCCTTGAAATCATAGTAAGGAGAGAATCAATTTGAGAACCGAACATAAAAACAAGAAGAAAAGAAAGTGGTTGAAATATACGGCCATTGCCTTAACGGCTATATTACTTATAAGCGGTGTTTATATAATTTCTGTATGGAAATCTATGCAAACTGCAATCGATTCGATGCATGAAGATCATAAAACGGATAAACGTGAAACGGATATTTCTTTAAAAGAAAAACATCCATTTTCCGTATTAATTTTAGGAGTCGATGAACGAGAGAATGATGTCGGCCGCTCTGATACGATGATTGTTGTAACGGTGAATCCTGATAAAAATTCGATTAAAATGTTAAGTATTCCGCGAGATACACGTGTAAATATTGCGGGCTGGAGCGGCGGTGAAGACAAAATCAATCATTCCTATGCTTACGGCGGAATTGATATGTCCATCGATACGGTGGAGGAATTTCTCGATATTCCGATTGATTATTATATAAAATTGAATATGGAAGGTTTTAAAGATCTTGTTGATGCAGTTGGCGGAGTAACGGTTTATAACGATATGGACTTACAACATGGGAAATATGTTTTTCCTAAAGGAGAAATTACGTTAAATGGCGAAGAAGCTCTCGTCTACTCTCGTATTCGCTATGAAGATCCACGCGGGGATTTCGGCAGACAAAAGCGACAAAAAGATATTATGCAAGCGATTTTAAATGAAGGTGCCAGCATCTCTACACTATGGAATTATGATGATATTTTTGAAGCGCTTAGCAAAAACATTAAAACAAATTTAACCTTTAATGAAATGGTTGAAATTCAAGCTGGCTATAAAAGTACTGTTAAAAATTTAGAACAGTACAATTTTGAGAAAGGTTCTGGCGGATTCCTCGGAAATATTTGGTATTATTTCCCTGACGAACAAGAAGTTTTAGACTTTCAACATATGTTAAAAGAACATCTTGGCTTACTACCCGAATCAGGTGTAGCCGTAAATGATCATGAAAACGGAGCATAACTGCTCCGATTTTTTTATAGACATCTTAAAAAAATTCAGTAAAATAGTATTAATGATTGGTAGAATTTTGTAACTTTTTGTCTACGCTATCGTCTAACAATATGTCATCTTTCAAGAAAGGGGTTTTGTCATGGAAACTAGAAGCATGAAAACGAAGAAAAAACGGAAATGGCTTCGCATTACTTTAATCACATTGAGTGTACTAATTGTCCTTTCTGGGATTTATATATATTCTGTCTATCAATCATTGACGAATGCGGTTGATACAATGCATCAACCCATTAATAGAATCGTACCTGGTAAACGTACCGATGATTTAAATTTAGGAAAAAATGAACCGTTCTCAGTCCTACTTTTAGGGGTTGACCAAAGATCTGGCGATGTTGGACGTTCCGATTCGATTATTGTTATGACGGTAAACCCTAAGAAAGAATCTATTCATATGGTAAGTATCCCACGTGATACAAGAACGGAAATTATCGGCAAAGGATTCCAAGATAAAATTAATCATGCATACGCCTTTGGTGGAGTCGAAATGTCAATGGCGACGGTTGAAAACTTTTTAGATATTCCGATTGACTATTTTATTCAAGTAAATATGGAAGGATTTAAAGATATCGTTGATGCCGTTGGTGGTGTAACCGTCAATAACGATTTAGATTTTACGTATGGAGGCGTTCATTTTCCTAAGGGAGAAATTGAATTAAATGGCGAAGAAGCGTTAAAGTTTTCGAGGATGCGCTATGAAGACCCTCGCGGAGATTTTGGACGTCAACAAAGACAGCGCCAAATTATTCAAGCGATCATTAAAGAAGGGGCAAGTTTAAATACCCTTCTTAATTATGGCGATATTTTTGAAGCGCTCGGTAAAAATGTACGAACAAACTTAACGTTTGATGAAATGGTAACTATTCAAAGTAATTACAGAGCCGCTTCAAAGCAAATGGAGCAACATCAAATAAAAGGTCAAGGACAGATGATTGATTCCATATACTATTACATCGTACCAGAGGAAGAACGTGTGCGATTACAGCAATTATTAAAAGATCATCTAGAAATTAAAGAATAATTTTAATCATCAACGGGGCTGTCCGATAAGTCCCTAAAATGAAGCAAGTGGAGAAAAACAATTCGTTTCTCTCCACTTGCTTTTATATTTTTTCGATTTTTATCTGAAAGTAGCTGGCGGATGCCGGCTACTTTCAGGAAGTTGTGGGCTAATGCCACAATCC
>NZ_JBYLHW010000067.1:0-9828 GCF_057747715.1 Bacillus sp. JST-5
AAATGTAAAAAGAGCGAATTGAGAAACACAAGGATTTCTCAATTTCGCTCTTTTTTTGGGACTTATCGGACAGCCCCATTAATTTTTAAAATTTAGAAAGGAGAGTTTTATATGGTAAAGATATACCTTGATGCTGGACATGAAGGAGATAAAGCTGGTTATGATCCCGGTGCAGTAGGAAATGGTTTAAAAGAAGCGAATTTGACATTAGAAATTGTTAAAAGAATAAAAAATTTGTTACAACAATACGAGAATGTTCAATTAAAGTTAAGCCGAGAGGGAAACCGAAAACTCTCCCTTTCCGAACGTGCTAAAGAAGCGAATAATTGGAAAGCTGACTTATTCGTTTCCGTTCATATTAATGCAGGGGGAGGAACTGGCTTTGAATCCTTCATCTATAACGGAAATGTAGGACAAGCTACAATCGCTTACCAAAATACTATTCATCCGGAAATAGTAAAGGCTACCGGATTTACGGATCGTGGGAAAAAGAGAGAGAATTATGCTGTATTAAGAGAAACATCAATGGCAGCTATTTTAACAGAAAACGGATTTATTGATAATAAAAATGACGCTGCAAAGCTGAAACAATCCTCCTTCTTAGATAAAATCGCTCAAGGTCATGTTAATGGTATTGTCAAAGCCATCGGATTGAAGAAGAAAGCACAATCTAAACCATCTACATCACCAGAAGGTAAATTATATAAAGTACAAGTAGGCGCATTTTCTATGAAAGCTAATGCTGAAAAATTGGCTAACGAGTTGAAGAAAAAAGGATATCAAGTGTATATTGTAGCAGAATAATAGAGAGGGGGGGATAACTCCTCTCTGATTTTATATGTATATTTTTTACGTTATTTATCTATAATGTTTTTTTAGGGGGAAATTATTAAAATTAATTTGTTAATAATCTTTAATCAAAAATAATTAAAAACGTGAAAAGATATGCATAAATTTTTAAATTTGTTTACAAACTACACAATTTTAAATAATATAAATATAGAGGAATAATCAACCTGAATTTTCTGAAAATTACAAGAGGGGAGATTGATATGTATAACATAGAAGATGTTGCTAATTGGTTTTTATCTAAAGAATCAATGACACCGAAAAAATTACAAAAATTATTATACTACGCATATGCTTGGTATTTAACATTACAAAACGAATCAAGTGAAGAACTTGATAACAAATTGTTTGATGAGGAGTTTGAAGCATGGGTTCATGGACCAGTTGTGTATTCTATTTATGACAAATATCGACACAAAGGGTATAACGAGATTGAAAAATTTGAAGGTCAACTTCCTCAATTTGATGAAGATACTTTAGATATTCTAGAACAAGTATGGGATGAATATGGACATTTTAATGGAAACGAATTAGAATCAATTACCCATCAAGAAAGTCCATGGATTAATGCTCGTAAGGGTTATGGGCCACTTGATCGTTGTAATGAAGTAATAAACGATAAAGACATATATGAATGTTATATAAAGAGGATTCAGTAGGGATAATATGAGGGGTAAAAAAAATAAAAAAGTAAAAAATACAGTTAGTAAAGTAAAAAATGTAAGTAATAGCCATAGCCCTACTGGACCCAATAGACAATTATCATTTGATTTTACATATAAAAATTGGATTAAAAGTATAAATATTCAGGATTTTACTAATAAATTAAAAGGCCCTGAACAATTTTCAGATTACATATTCCAATTGATTTATAAAATCTTTCCAACGGTGCAAGAGAATTGGGAAGCTATAAAGCGGAATACTAAAAAACCTTACCCTCACTGTCACACTATTGATGATGAAAAGAAAATTAGTTTAATTAATGAAATTATTTATAAAATTCACGGCAAAAAGCTATTAGACGAAATAGGAGAAACTCATAAATATTGGCAGCTTGGGTTAACTCAATCTGTTCGAGTTATATCAATTTATGATCAATATAATAATAAAATGTATCCTGTTTTTATAGATTATCATCATTTAATATATCCAAGTGTTAAATACAATAATTATGATTATGATAAATATAATTTCTGTCCTTATTGTATTTATGAAAAGAAATTGGTAATTAAAGAATAAATGAAGTGGATATCCATCTGTTTATTTATAAAATCTTCTAGTTATGATATTAATGAAAGTATCATGGAACGATTTCCATAAATTTATCCCATTTAAAAAGCCCTCATAACGAGGGCGATTTTTTTATCCCTATAAAAAAATATACAATTGTTATTAATAAAATAATATGTTTTGGAAATAATTACATTTAGGCGAATCGCCCTCACTTCCAAGCCTACCTTAGCAATCAGTCTATTTCTTCAAATATTACTTCAAGTCCCATAAAAAGGAGTAGACTGGTTGCTATGGTAAATATATTTATATTTTTAAGTACTGTCAAAAAAGGCGTTTTCTTAGGCTTAATACGGTAAATTATTTAGTACCATTTCAGTAATATCATCTTTGTTATCAATAATTATTTTCTCGATTCTTAATTCCGGTTCCTCGACCATTATTTGAATTACCCACTCTTTTGCAACTCTCACTGCCTCACTATGTGGATCTTCTTTGTATCTGTATACCGGAAAATCTCCACGACGAAGTTTAATGTTACCTCTATGAGTATAGTGCATCGCAATATGAATGTTCATTTCTTCACCTAGATTTCTTTAAATATCCTTTTTTGAAGCTTCACTAATTTTAAATGCTACATCAAAAATCGGTAGGGTTCTACCATTTATGCTATTCCTCATAGTTGTTTTACTCACATCAATAAGTTTTTAGAAAGTGTGAGGAATAATATTTAATATATGTATTTTAATATCATAGGAGAAGCAATAATGGGGGCGAATGTTGTTAGAGACTTTTTAGCAACTGTCACGGATATCATTGGTGGAAGAAGCGGTACATATGAAAATAAATTAGCAGAAGGTAGACAAATAGCTTTGGACGAGATGGTTGAAAAAGCAAGAAGAATAGGTGCGAACGCGGTCATTGGTGTTGATTTAGATTTTGAAACACTACGCGATGGAATGATGATGTGTGTGGCAACAGGAACAGCTGTCGTTGTGAGAGAATAATGAATTAAGGGATGTCTAAAATGTTCTAAAAAATGAGGCAAGTGGAATAAATTATTGGTCTTACTTCACTTGCCTTCTCTTTTTTTGAATTCATTAGCTGGCGTATGCATGATAATTTCAGTATATTAGGGGCTATAGAACATAGACTTGTTGTGTTCTTGTATTGAAAATTGCAGAACGACCGATTGCCCCCAGATGTGACCAAACACTTTCAACTTCGATACTCCGTCTAGCGTAAATAGTTGCACTCGTTTCTCATGCAAGAGATGTTTTGGCTCTGGCTTTGTATCAATTGACTTTTTATGTATGGCACATCATTACTAATAATTAAATATTTTTTTATTAATGTTTTTCTAGAAGACGTTTCATAGAATGCTTCTCTAGTTCAATTTGATTAATGATTTTACCTAATCGATTTTCATCTTGTTTGCTTAAATATTTAAATTGGATACCATAAATAAATTCCTTATGTTCTATAATAGATTCTTTACGAATAAACTCCCCTATTAAATCAAATTTTTCATCTTTTAATTGAAAAGATATTTCGGCAAAAAATATGATATTGGATTGGTAAATCAATTTTTGTAATAAATTTAATTCCTCCTACACTAATGTTATCAATCACTCCGATTATAGATTTTCCAATAAGATGACCAAGTCTTTTGATTCCGAAGCTCTTGAATTCAATTCGACATTCTAATTGATCAAGATTAATTCGATGATAATTTCTACGCTCGATAAATATTTCTGAAGGTTTAGATTCCATATTTTCAAGTTGAGTTTGCAAATTCTGTATTTCGTAATCCAACTTTTTCATTCTTCTATTAATTATCAAAACAATTACAGTAGCGATTACTGAAAATAGAATTAATAATAATACAATTAGATCCAATATTTTCATTTTTATACTCCTTTTCTACTATAAGACTTTTTTACCAGGAAACAGAATATCCTAATTTACAATAAATTTCAATGTTAATGACTGCTTCAAATAAAAAAAGGCTAATAATGTTCTAGCTCAACTAATGAAAAAATGAGGGAATTCTCTCATTCTCAAACATGCTACTTTTTTACGGAGGATAATCCTATTAAACATATGTATTTTAATAATTAAAGAGAAGCAATAATAAGTGCGAATGTCGTTAGAGACTTTTTAGCAACTGTTACGGATATCATTGGTGGTAAAAGGGGTACATATGAAAATAAATTAGCGGAAGGTAAACAAATAGCTATGGAGGAGATGGTTGAAAAAGCAAGAAGAATGGGTCGAACGCGGTCATTGATGTTGGTTTAGATTTTGAAACACTACGCGATGGAATAATGATGTGTGTAGCATCAGGAACAGCTATCGTTGTGATAGAATAACGAATAATGCCTGTTTGATATGAATGGTCAAACAGGCATTGTTTATTCATAAATACTTAAATTTGAATTCATGGATGAAATAATAAATCTGGGGTTAACATTTCCAAGGTTTAGATTTTGAGCCCTCTTAAATCAAAGATTTGCTCCATTAAAACGCCCAGTTTCCATTTCTAAAAATTGGTTCAACTTTTCCATCAGCAGTAATACCGTCAATATCCATATCACTGGATCCAATCATAAAATCGACATGAGTAATACTACTATTTAATCCATTTTTCGTTAGTTCTTCTTCTGACATTGTTTTTCCGCCTTCTAAGCAGAACGAATATCCATTTCCAATCGCGAAATGATTAGAAGCATTTTCATCAAATAAAGTATTATAAAATAATACATTGGATTGGGAAATAGGTGAACTATGTGGAACTAGTGCAACTTCCCCTAAATAACGAGATCCTTCATCCGTTTCAATAAGCTGTTTTAAAATTTCTTCGCCTTGTTCTGCTTGGACATCAACAATTCGACCGTTTTCAAACGTAATTTTAAAATTATCAATTAAGTTCCCTGCATAGCTTAATGGTTTTGTACTTGAAACATATCCATTTACACCATCTTTGAGTGGCACGGTAAAAACTTCTTCTGTTGGCATATTAGCCATGAAAGAAACTCCATTTTCATTCACACTTCCAGCACCAACCCAAAGATGTTTTTCCGGTAATTCAACCGTTAAATCAGTTTTGGAAGAACGATAATGAAGTTTTTTATATTTTTTACTGTTTAAATATTCGACAATTTTATGTAATTTAGCATCATGATCTTTCCATGCTTGAACTGGATCCTCTTGATCGACTCGACAAGCTTTGAATATAGCATTCCATAATAAAGACATTCTTTCTTCTTTTGGAGCATTAGGAAACACTTTATCTGCCCATGCTTCGGATGCAGCGGCGATAACTGTCCAGCTGACTTTATCTGATTGTGTAAATTGTCGAAATCTATGTAATGCTTTTCCAGCCGCTTTATTGAACGTTGCGATTCTCTTTGGATCAACACCCTTTAAAAAATCCGGGTCTGCAGAAACAATGGACATAAAGGCTGCCCCGTTTTCTGCTAGTTCTTCTCTTTCTTTTGAACGCCAATATGGATATTCTTCAAATGCATCATCAGGAGCTAATTCATATTTGATTTTCGTTAGTTCTTCATCTGCCCAATCGATGTAAACATGTTTGGCACCTGCTTCATAAGCTTTTTTGGCAACTAAGCGAATAAACTCAGCTGCATGAATGTATCCAGTTATCATTAATGTTTGCCCTTTTTGAATGTTTACCCCTACTTTAACCGCAAGTTCAGCATATTTTTCTAAGTTTTTTTGGAAATTCTCCATGCAAATCCCTCATTTCTAAAGTTTTGTATACATTTTATCAAAATGGGAATTCATTGAAAATAAATATATATGATTGTATTTTAATTGTTCAGATTTTAGCCAATTTTGAAAAGAACAAATAATCTTCGATAGGGTATAATAATAAAAAATGAAAGGTGAGTGGATGAAATGGATTTGTTTGCAATGTTATCGGAAGAAAGGATTCGTGAAGCCTATAAAAACGGTGAATTTGATGATTTACCAGGCTTTGGCAAACCATTGGCTCCCGATGAAGCGGCTAATGTCCCGAAAGAATTACGGATGGCTTACCGCTTGTTAAAAAATGCGGGATATTCACCTGAAGAAAATGAGCTAAAAAAAGAGATGTTAACGATAGAAGATTTAATTAAAAATTGCTATGATGAAGAAGAGCGTGAACGTTTGAAGAAAAAATTTACGGAGAAACTTTTACAATACAATCGAATGTTGTCGAAAAAAAGGGTGCAAACGAACTCTTCAATCTTCAAAAACTATGAACATAAAATCGAGAAAAAGCTTTTAGAATAACATTGGAGGAAATATGAAAAAATTAGAATTACCCTTATTTAGTTCTTACATTATTGTTTTAACATGGTTTTTTTATATCGATTATTTTCCAAATTCGCAATTGGCGCACATCGTCCCTAAAACAATAGTATTAGTTATTTTAATAGTTTTATTGGCATTAGGCTTGTTTGTGCCAAATTTTCGAAACCCGAAATCTTTAATAGGTCGTAAAAAAAATCTAATTTTTCAAATCGTAATTTTTGGATATCTGCTTATTCTTATGATCATTCTGGCTCTACTTGGAGGCTATTCTCAATCTGGTTTGTATATAGGAAATCCATTTATTTTATTCCTATTCTTCTATGCCTACTCCTTAATTTTTTACAAATGGAGAAAATTTAAAAAAGAAGAAGCAGTGGAAAGTAAGAAGTCGTAACGAGCATCAGCAGGAATACCCCTTAAATATTAGTGAACGGACTAATATTTAAGGGGTATTTCTATGGATGGATATTGGCATAAAAATTTTATGTCCCCCATTAGCATTTTTGTTAAAATAGTATTACTACTAAAGATTCGGCAGAAATGAAAAAATATGGGGATGATGGGATGAATAACAAGAATATTGATTTCTTATCTTCTTTTGTTAAAACGCTTCCAATTCCAGTGATCGTTACGGATTCATACGGAAATATAATTGTTATAAACGAACAAGCAAAAGATTTTTCTTGCGATCTACAAATTTGGACAATTGTGCGTAAAGAGGACCATCCATTACTAAAAACATTTTTTCAAAAATCAACAAATGATGAATCCATTACATGTTTAACAGAGGATGAATTGTATTCTATTCACTGTAAAAGGATTACAAATGACTTTATTCATCATGATACATTCGTTTTTTCTTTTATAAAACGAAATGTTTCTCTCCATTCAATGTTCGAGAAGATAGTAAGTGATACATTAACTGGTTTAGTTATTATTGATCGAACATTTACGATTATTTTTGCTAATGATTCCTTTAAAGAAATGTTTTTACCAACCCATTCCCCGGAAATTGTTCATTCTTTGAGCGATGTAGATGTATTTGGTCATACTTTTTTTCATCAAATTCAAGAATGTTTCAACGGGAAAAAGTCCAATTTTGTTATGGAAACAAAGATTTTCTTGAACGGAGAACACCGTTATTATCGAATTTTTTTACATCCGAACAAGGAATCAAATGCAACATATTTAGGAATTTTATTATACGACATAACTGAAAAAAAGAAATCGGATGAGTTCATAGATTTATGTTGGAAAAACTTATCAAAGATTTTTGAAAAAAGTCCTTTTGCTTTTATCAAAGTTAATGCTGAAGGTTATATAAAGGGAGTAAACGAGAAATTTGAAAAACTAACTCAATTTGATTTTTTAGATATGAAAGATAAACACATTACACAATTAATGGACGATAGAGAAGAAAACTCGATGAAAGAACTTATTGATAAACTAAATAATGGGAAAATGGAAATCTTTGAACGAAAAATAAAAAGAAAAGATGGGGAAGAAATATTTGTACTTGCTTGTACATTCCCATTTTTTATAAACGAAGAAATTCAAGACGTTTATATCGCATTATCTGATATTACTTCAAAAAAGCAGTTGGAAACCGAATGGAATGAGATGAATGATCTTTTAAATGCATTTTTTGAGCATTCTAATGACATGATTTGTATTACGGATGCTAGAGGGAAGATACTTCGAATTAACAAAAAATATGAAGAAATTTTCGGATGGACTAAGGAAGAATTAGAAGGGGAGACAAAATTAAAAGTCCAAGGGATGGAATATTTAACTCAATATGAGTATATAAAAGAATATTTAAAAAAAGGGCTCACGGTTAATAATTTTGAAACGACTCATCGAACCAAGAGTGGAGACAAGATTGATGTTAGTTTATCGATTAGTCCAATTTTTAGTCAAGATAGGAATCTAATAGCCGTTTCATTTATTTATCGCGATATACGCGATAAAAAACAAACGGATGAACTGTTGAAAAAGTCCGAACAGCTTGCATTAATTGGTCAACTAGCAGCAGGTGTAGCACACGAGATAAGAAATCCGTTAACGACGTTAAAAGGTTTTGTCCAATTGTTAAAAGAGGATTTCCATGATCAGTCTAATTATTACGATATTATGATGGAAGAATTAAATAGGATTGAAATGATAACGAATGAATTTTTGGCGTTATCAAAACCACATATTTATAATTTTGAACTTATTGATATAAATGATATTCTTAAAAACGTTGTTTCATTTATTAACATGGAAGCCATTAAGGCAAATGTAACCATCTCCTTTCAAGAATCAACAGAGAAAATGTGCATCAAGTGTGACGGAAACCGGCTAAAACAAGTTTTTTTAAATATATTAAAAAATGCAATAGAATCAATGAACAAAGGTGGAATAATAAATGTGTCCCTCTTAAAAGAAGGTTTAAATGCACAAATTATCATTCGTGACCAAGGTATAGGGATTCCTAAGGAGCGGCTAAAATTTATCGGTCAGCCGTTTTACAGTACTAAAGAAAAAGGAACCGGATTAGGATTAATGATATCGAATAAAATTATTAAAGAGCATAAAGGGACCATTCAATTTGATAGTCAAGAAGGAAAGGGCACGACTGTAACAGTTTCACTGCCGCTAGCTGATCAACTTGTGCATAAACTTCCGCTTGAAGAAGAGCTATTGAAGAACGCGTAAACAAAATATTGTTTTTAGTATAAAATATTTAAGGAATAACAACATGGCGGTGAGGTATAAATGATCGTATTAAAATCGGCAAGAGAAATAGAAAAAATGAGAGAGGCTGGGAGATTACTGGCTTCTTGTCATAAAAAAATTGCAGAAATGATTCGACCTGGTATAACCACATGGGAGATTGATAACTTCGTAGAGAATTATTTAAAAGAGAATGGAGCAACACCGGAACAAAAAGGGTATAAAGGCTATGAATATGCAACATGTGCCAGTATCAACGATGAAGTATGTCACGGATTTCCTCGTAAAACCCCATTAAAAAATGGAGATATCGTTACGATTGATATGGTTGTAAACTTAGATGGAGCATTAGCAGATTCTGCTTGGACGTATCCGGTAGGTGAAATATCTGAAGAAGACAAAAAACTTCTTTACGTTACAGAACAGGCTTTATATAAAGGAATCGAACAATCAGTTATTGGTAATCGGATTGGAGATATCGGACATGCCATTCAAACATATGTAGAAAGCGAAGGCTTTTCAGTCGTCAGAGATTTTATTGGACACGGAATTGGTCTATCTATCCACGAAAAGCCTGAAGTTCCTCATTTTGGACAACCGGGAAAAGGTGTGAGAATCAAAGAAGGTATGGTTTTCACCATTGAACCGATGGTTAATGCGGGAATGTATATGACAAAAATGGATTTAAATGGATGGACGGCAAGAACAATT
>NZ_JBYLHW010000067.1:9866-14066 GCF_057747715.1 Bacillus sp. JST-5
AATAACAAAAGACGGTCCGATAATATTAACAACTTTATAAATTCAAATTGACATTCATATTTTTTGTAAGCTATTTACTTTTTTGATATCTATTAGATAAAGAGCTTGGGTAAAGCACCCAAGCTCTTTCATTATTTCCTCAGTTTTCCTAGTTCCTCCACAATCGCTTGCATTTCATTTGGAGAAAAACTTGTTTTTTTCATAACCATTTCATAAATGTCACGCAATTCTTCATAAAGTTCTTCATTGATATGGGAAGAATTCATTGCACTAATATTAATCATTTTTAATTTTTCTGTTATTTTAGATAGCATAAATTCAATATTTTCAGGGGTGTTTTTCGTTAAATCCAACGGAATCATCCTTTCAAACCAATACTTTTTCCATCTTTTCATTCTTCCGTCCATTTGTCAACCAATACTTTGAGAATTCATTTATTTTGTGTAAATATATATGTGAGTATAGAAAAATTTAATGGGGAGATGGATGATCATGATAAAAGTATTATTTGTTTGCTTAGGAAATATATGTAGATCCCCAATGGCAGAAGCAGTTTTCCGTCATTTAGTAAAAAAAGAGGGACTAGATCAAAAGATTATCGTTGATTCAGCAGGTACCGGAGGATGGCATGTGGGTGAAGGGCCACATCGCGGAACGGCAAAAATTTTACAACAGTATGAAATTGATTCAACGGGTTTAATCGCTAGACAAATTAAAAAACAAGACTTAAATGATTTTGATTATATCGTTGCCATGGATAAGCAAAATAAAAAAGATATTTTATCTTTAACGAATGAAGAAAATACAAAAGTCTTTCAATTACTTGACTTAGTTGAAGATGTACAAAATAAAGATGTACCAGATCCGTATTATACAGGCAATTTTAATGAGGTTTATGATTTAGTAGTAAAAGGTTGTAAGGCTCTATTAGAGAAAATTAAGAAGGAACACCATTTAAATTAAGGTGGGGAAAATATGAGTAAAAATATTTTTTTCAAAGGAGTTTTTTTAGGTGCACTCGTTGGAGGGGCAGTTACTTTATTACATAAAGAAACGAGAAAAGAAGTAACAGATGTTAGTAAAAAAACAGTTCAAAAAATAAAGCATGTTGTTTGTCATCCGATAGAAACGGTAGAACAAATTCAAAGTCAAGTTAATGAATTTATCAATTTCATTGAGGAAATTACGGATGACATAAAAGAAATAAATGATCGAATTCATCATATAAAAAATTCTGTACCAAAAAGCCATCGTACCAATCCATAAAATATCTTTGGTATAAACGGACGAGCAGTTCAATAAAATAAATAAACAAATATGTAAACCTATTATAGGTGAGAAAATTGAAAAAAAAATTCACACTAAAAGACTGGGTTGTCGAACTTTATAAACGAACGCTCGTGCATGATTCTACTGGGATGGCTGCACAGCTTGCCTACTTTTTCTTATTATCAGTCTTTCCTTTGCTCATATTTCTTTTTGCGCTCATACCTTTCTTTCCATTAAATGAAAGTGACGTCCTCAATATCATTAGAGATTTCGCGCCGAAAGATACGATGGACCTCATTGATAATAATGTGGCATCTTTTGTTAATCAACATAATGGAAAAATTTTGTCTTTCGGACTAATTGGAACACTTTGGTCCGCATCAATTGGAATGAATGGGATAATTATAGCAATTAATCGCGCTTATAATGTAAAGGAGGACCGTCCTTTTTATAAAACAAGAGGATTATCCATTATATTAACGGTTGCGCTTATTTTTGTTGTATTTATTGCGCTACTCCTTATCATTTTTGGGCGTCACCTTGGAATTGTCCTTTTTGCAAAAATTGGGCTATCGGATGAGTTTATTAGTATTTGGGAAACACTACGAATGATTGTTAGTATTTCTATTTTATTTATTGTCTTTACATGCATTTACTTTTTTGCTCCTAATAAACAAATTAAATGTATTGATGTCTTTCCGGGGGCTACCGTAGCAACTCTTGGCTGGGTAGTGACATCCGTTGCTTTCTCCCATTATGTATCGAATTTTGGTAAGTTCTCTGTGACGTATGGCTCTATTGGTGGAGTAATTGTATTAATGATTTGGCTATATTTATCAGGTTTTATGTTAATTATCGGAGGAGAAATTAACGCAATAAATGTTCATCGAAAAGATGAAAATTGTTAATACTGCCAAAGATTTCAGGCAGTATTAACATATTATTTTGATCGTAATAATCTTAATCCATTAAGAATGACTAAAATCGTGCTTCCTTCGTGACCAATCACTCCTAAAGGGAGATCTAATATTTGGAAAAAGTTAGACGCAATAAGTAGGGAAATAACTAGAATAGAAAAAATAATGTTTTGCTTGATGATACGATTCATTTTTTTAGATAAGCGTATAGCATGAGAAATTTTTGTTAAATCATTTTTCATTAGTACGACATCGGCTGTTTCTAAAGCAACTCCGGTTCCATCACCCATCGCAACACCAATTTGGGCAGTCGCTAATGCTGGTGCATCATTAATTCCGTCTCCAACCATAGCGGTAATCCCATACTTTTCTTTTAATTCTTTTAATCTTTGAACTTTACTTTCAGGTAAACATTCTGCTTGAAAATCTATGATGCCGCATTCTTTCGCAATGGCATTTGCTGTATGCTGATTGTCCCCGGTAAGCATAATCGGACGAATTCCTAATCTTTTTAGTGTCCGAATAGCCTTTGCTGCTTCGTTTCTAACGACATCTTTTAAAGCAAACATCGCAATAACGGTTCCATTACAACTGGCATAGATGACCGTTTTTCCTTCATCGGCCCATCTTTTATCCATTCCTTGGCTAAAATGATTTACCTCCTTAAGTCCAAGAAATGCTAGTTTTCCAATCTTCCATTCTTCACCATTTATAGTCGCTTGAATCCCCCAACCACTTACATCTTCCACGAAAATATCTGTTAATAAAGAGACATCATTTTTTTTTGCAAATTGAACAATCGCTTCTGCAAGTGGATGTTTCGATTGATTTTCCATAGATGCTACTATTTTTAATACTTCATCTTTATTTTTTTCCGGATGAATAAAAAAGTCGGTAACAACTGGTTTTCCTTTTGTTAATGTACCGGTCTTATCAAAAGCGATGGCTTTAATATTTCCAAGCAATTCAATTTTGCTTCCCCCTTTAATGAGGATCCCTTTTCTGGCGTTATTAGAAATGGCTGATAATGTTGCCGGCATGATTGAAGCTACTAAAGCACATGGTGAAGCGACAACAAGTAAAATCATTGCGCGGTAAAACGTTTCGTTCCAGCTCCATTCAAGTAAGTAGTGAGGCAAGAACATCATCAATCCAACACTTATAAGAACAAATTTTACGTAAATGCCTTCAAATCGTTCAATAAATTGTTGAGATGGAGATTTTTCATTTTTTGCTGCTTGAACGAGTTCTATTATCTTCTGAAATAATGTATCTTTGGCTTCTTTAGTTATTTCAACTGTTAACGAACCAGAAATATTAACGGTTCCTGCAAACACTTCTTCTTGTACATCTTTATGAACCGGAATAGATTCACCAGTTATTGGTGATTCGTCTATATTTGATTGGCCTTTTATGATAATTCCATCAGCAGGAATTCTTTCCCCAGGTTTAATCAATATATGATCTCCGATTGATAATTTTGATACATGGACTTTTCTCTCCATTCCATTATTTATAAGGAGAGCTTCCTCCGGCTGCATTTCCATTAATGACGTAAGCTCTTTTTGACTTTTATTCATCGTATAAGATTCTAATGCTCCGCTTACGGCAAAAATGAAAATTAATATCGCACCCTCTGTCCAGTAACCGATAATGGCAGAACCGATGGCTGCAAAAATCATTAACATTTCAACGTTTAATTTTTTCTCGCTAATCGTTTCTTCAATACCCTCTTTCGCTTTAGCAAAACCACCAATGATAAAGGCGAGTATATAAAAAACTACAGAAACGCCAGCTTGATTATTTTGGTTGAACAACCATCCTAATAAAATGAAAAAACCACTCGTAAGGGCTGCGATCATCTCAAGATGAGGTTTTACCTTGTGAAAGAATGTAGATTTCTTTTTTAAATGTATGGCTAATGAATTCATGGCATTTCCTCCTCGTATAGTATTTTTAGAATCCTCTTTTGAGGTATTTTCCAGTTAGAATTTTGTTCTTTGATAACTTCATA
>NZ_JBYLHW010000068.1:0-13607 GCF_057747715.1 Bacillus sp. JST-5
CATGTATTAGGCACGCCGCCAGCGTTCGTCCTGAGCCAGGATCAAACTCTCCAATAAGTAGTTTGATTGCTCAAAATGATTGACTAGCATGTTTCTTTAGACGCTTTGTTTTGTTCAGTTTTCAAGGTTCAAATTTCATAAATGGAGCGGGTGATGGGAATCGAACCCACGACATCAGCTTGGAAGGCTGAGGTTTTACCACTAAACTACACCCGCAAAATTAAAAATAATTAAATTTTATTCAAATCGGGAAGACAGGATTCGAACCTGCGACCCCATGGTCCCAAACCATGTGCTCTACCAAGCTGAGCTACTTCCCGTTCTCTTATGGCGCGCCCGACAGGAGTCGAACCCATAACCTTCTGATCCGTAGTCAGACGCTCTATCCAATTGAGCTACGGGCGCAATATTTGAGACAACTTTATCATTATAATACAGAAAAAATGTTTTGTCAATATATTTTTTGGTGCGGCCGAGAGGACTTGAACCTCCACGGGATTAACTCCCACTAGGCCCTCAACCTAGCGCGTCTGCCATTCCGCCACGACCGCAATATTATATAGAAAAAGTAGTAGAGCATTATTTATCATATAATAAACTCATTCAAATATCAACAGGGAATATTTAGATAGAAACTGGGCTAGCTGGATTCGAACCAGCGCATCACGGAGTCAAAGTCCGTTGCCTTACCGCTTGGCTATAGCCCACCGAAAAATCTCTTTTAGACATTGAAGGAACATTTACATACAAAAATTCTTGTAGTGAAATGTTCCAAAAGAATGACGGTCCCGACGGGAATCGAACCCGCGATCTCCTGCGTGACAGGCAGGCATGTTAACCGCTACACTACGGGACCATGAGTTAATATTGTTTATTTCAATCATTGATTTAGTTTCGCTAAACTGATCCACTATCTTCTCGTTGATTCATAGATGCTATATGTTTAAAGGATCACTCACATTGATTCAACAAAATTATAATAAATAATGACCCGTACGGGATTCGAACCCGTGTTACCGCCGTGAAAGGGCGGTGTCTTAACCACTTGACCAACGGGCCATATCAGACTCTTATGATTATAAGAATGATTCATTTAATTGTCAACAACAAAATTAAATTAAATTTAATTATTTTTATTCTATATTTTCCAATCCTTTCAACATCAATTTTCCTCGACATTTTCCACAAACATATCTATGAATATTAACTTTCCTTTTTCTTTTATAGATGTAAGAACATTTACTACATTCATAATAGTAGACCTTCGAAGAAACTTTTCTTTGTCCTTGGATTGGAGTACAAAATCTTGGAGCCCCTACTTTTTTCATTAATTCTTTAAATTCACGATCTCTATGTTTATATCCTTTCCCACTTAAATGTAAATGATAGTGGCAAAGTTCATGTTTAATAATCCCAATCAATTCATTTAATCCATGAGTTTCGTAATACTTTTTATTTATTTCAATATTATGACTCTGAAGCATATAACGTCCACCGGTAGTACGAAGTCTAGGATTAAAAATAGCTTTATGAAGGAAAGGTTTATGGAAATATGTTGAAGAAATTTCTTCGACAAGTTTTTGAAGTGATTCTTGATCCATCATTTTCTCTCCCATTTATAGTGAACGTGACAACCATTATAACATAAAATGATTAATACCACTCGAAATATGGAGGGGATTTTATGCCAATTTGGTTTTGTAACCAAATGCGCAGAGCCTTTTATGAAAAAAATCGCTATCAGATAAAATTACTTAATCAATGTTGGTTCTTTTACAGAAAGAAACACTGCTCGGATTAAGTTTGAGCAGTGTTTTTTTATTATTCTTCTATTTTTATCATCGATAATGAGATTCTCCCTTTTTTCACATCTACTTCATCAACCCAAACGGTAACAATATCTCCAACAGAGACAATATCTAATGGATGTCTTACAAATTGTGTGCTCATTTTAGAAATATGGACAAGTCCATCTTGCTTAACCCCAATATCGATAAATGCGCCAAAATCAACAACATTTCGGACCGTTCCTTGTAATTCCATCCCATGTGTTAAATCTTCTAGTGATAAAACGTCTTTTTTTAGTAATGGTTTAGGTAATTCATCACGCGGGTCACGCTCTGGTTTTTTCAACGCTTCTAATATATCCTTTAATGTTATTTCCCCGATATTTAAGGTGTTTGCGACATCTTTTACAGATATTTTAGTTATTGCTTCTTTTAATGATTCGCTACCTAAATCGTCTGTAGTAAAGCCTAAGTTTGTTAATAATTGACGTACTGCTTCATAATTTTCAGGGTGAATTGGTGTACGATCTAGCGGCTCATCTCCATCAATCACTCTTAGGAATCCAATACATTGTTCATATGTTTTTGCACCTAGTCTAGGTATATTTTTCAATTCTTCACGATTTCGGATTTTCCCTTTTTCTTCTCTATATTTAACAATATTGTTCGCAACAGTTTTCGTTAACCCAGACACATATTGGAGAAGAGCGGTTGAAGCTGTGTTCACATTTACACCTACTTGGTTTACCACTGTTTCAACTACAAAAGTAAGGGATTCATTTAATTTTTTTTGAGATACATCATGTTGATATTGCCCGACCCCTACTGATTTTGGATCAATTTTTACTAATTCAGCTAACGGATCTTGTAGACGTCTAGCTATCGATACAGCACTTCTTTCTTCTACCTGTAAGTCAGGGAACTCTTCTCTGGCAAGATCTGAAGCTGAGTAAACACTTGCACCCGCTTCATTAACGATTAAATAAAATACATCCCTATCAACATCTTTAATGACGTCGGAAATAAATTGCTCGGTTTCACGTGAGGCAGTACCATTTCCAATAGCCACTACCTCAACAGAGAACTTATTTATAATATCTTTTACCTTCGTTGATGCTTGTTCTATTTTTGAATTTGGTGGATGAGGGTAAACAACATCAATATGTAATACTTTCCCTGTTTCATCTACTACAGCTAGTTTACAGCCAGTACGGTAAGCTGGATCGACTCCTAAGACCATCTTCCCTTTAAGCGGTGGTTGGAGCAATAAATTTTTTAAGTTTTGTGAAAAAATATGAATCGCCTGTTCTTCCGCTTTCTCGGTCAATTCATTTCTAATTTCCCTTTCAATAGAAGGTTGAATGAGTCGTTTATAACCATCTTCAATAGCTTCTTTTACTTCTTTCGTTGTAATAGAATGATGATTGTTTATAAATTGCTCATATAAGTAATTTATAATTTTTTCGACGTCAGGTTTTACAGAAACCTTTAATATCTCTTCCTTTTCTCCCCGATTTAGAGCTAAAATGCGGTGAGGTACAATTTTTTCGATAGGCTCCTCATATTCGTAATACATTTCATAAATTCCTTTTTCATCCGCATCTCTATCTTTAACGGATGATTGGATCAAGCCATGTTTAAATGTTTCAAAGCGAATCCATTTCCTCACATCCGCTTGATCAGAAACAAATTCAGCAATTATATCTTTTGCGCCATTAACAGCATCTTCAATAGTTAAAACTTCTTTTTCTTCTTGAATATATTTAGCAGCTTCTTCCTCTATCGAACCTGAAACTGGAAATGTCATCATCCATTCCGCAAGAGGTTCCAAACCTTTTTCTTTAGCTACACTTGCCTTTGTCTTTCTTTTCTGTTTGTAAGGTCGATATAAATCTTCTACTTCTTGCAATTTTATAGCAGAGGCAATTTTATTTTTTAAATCCTCTGTAAGCTTCCCTTGTTCTGAAATAATACGGATGACTTCTTCTTTTCGTTGTTCTAAATTTTCTAAATAATTCCAACGCTCTAATATCCCTCTTATTTGAACCTCATCAAGTTCACCTGTTTTTTCTTTCCTATATCTTGCTATAAAAGGGATTGTATTTCCTTCATTTGTTAACTCTAATACATTTTTTATTTGCCATTCTTTTATTCCCTTTTCTTTAGCTACAATATTTATTAAATCTTGCTTTGGCATAACAACTTGTTCCAATCATTTCACTCCTATTTTCAAATTGTTTCCTTATCTATTTTAACAAAAAAATCATTCTTACAAAGGATAGCATCCAATAATAAAAAAATCTGCCCATGTAGAAGCAGATTTCTTTGTTATTCCCAACTATATATGACGAAATTATACTCCATCATATTGGATATTCTGTTTTAATATCATCGGGATGAATAGCCATTTTCAATTTATTAATGGCTCTTCTTTGTAATCTTGATACGTGCATTTGTGAAATCCCTAACTTTTCCCCACATTCTTTTTGACTCATGTTTTCTAAAAATGTATATTGAATAATTATTCGTTCTCGTTCTGTTAAAACGTGGAGTACTTTTTCTAAGACTAGACGTTGATTTACCTTTTCATAACCTTCATCAACTTTCCCCACAATATCTAAAAGTGTTACTTCCCTACCATCCGAATCTGCCTCTAATGGAAAATCAACAGATAAAGCATGATAGCCTTTCCCTATTTCCAGCGCCTCAAGTACCTCTTCTTCTGAGACATCGATTCTTTCTGAGATTTCTTTAATCGTAGGAGATCTTTGTAACTCTAAAGTTAACTCTTCAATAGTCGTATTTATTTTTGGATTAAGTTCTTTAATTTTTCTAGGAACATGAACACTCCAAGTTTTATCACGCAGAAATCTCTTAATTTCACCAATAATTGTAGGAACGGCATAGGCTTCGAAACTTTTCCCGTATGATTCATCGTATCTTTGTATTGCTGCAAGTAAACCAACCATACCTACCTGAAAAATATCTTCATAGTAATGTTTCGCCTTTGAATATTTTTTTGTTAAAGACTCTACCAGAGGTTTATAGATTTGGACTAATTGTTCCTGGGCAGCTTGATTTTTATTTTCTTTAAATTCTTTAATTAACTGGGGAACATTCCTCTTTACCTCTTCGTTAGGTTGAGACTGTTTTTGCATTCCTCTCCACCTGCTCTCGTTCCAGGAGCTTAGTCATAAATACTGCCACACCATCATCATGTTGGATATGAACTTCATCCATAAGAGTCTCTATTAAGTAGAGACCTAAACCACATCCCGTAAGAAATTCAACAGGATGGTTTCTCTTATAAAGTTCAGGTTGTTTGCTTTCATTCATGATGTCAAATCTATTGCTTTGATCGGAAATCAATACTTTAAGCCGATCTTCAAATATGGCAAAACCAATCTCTATAAATCCTTTTTCACTTTTTTTATATATGTATTGAACGGCATTGTTAATCACTTCACTTACCGCTATTTTTAAATCTTCAATATCGTCGTATGAAAATCCCATACGATTGGCTATTCCCGATAATGTTAGACGAATAACTCCAACATATTCTGAGTTTGCTGGGATTCTCATTTCTATGAAATCCAAAACTTGATTCATTAAGTTCCACCCTTTGCTCGTTAACTCGATCTCAAATTAATAGCAACAAAATAAATTTCCAAATTTCCGCCTAATATTACAATATCATATTTTCAATATAACTGAATATTCAATCTATATAAAATAAAAAAATATTACTGAATTTATTATAAAAATTAATTCTATTCGATAGCACATCATTTGCAAATGTTACAAACAAAAAAGCCCTTTAAAAAAAGGGCACATTTTCGGCAGAAACATATGCTTTTAGTTAACAAGACGACCTTTCCTATTCCTTTCCATACATGAATGTGGAGGTATTATGGAAAAAAAGAATGTAATATGTAAGAAAAAACGCTCTCTATCAAATAAGAGCGCTACTTGTACTAGAAATCGATAAGCCCCAAACTAATTTGTAAGGCTTCATCAACTTTTTCCATCATTTCTTCATCTAGATGAGTAATCTTATCTGTTAATCGTTGTTTATCTATGGTACGAATTTGTTCCAGTAAAATGACCGAGTCCCTTTCGAAACCATATTTTTCCGCATCAATTTCTACATGCGTTGGTAATTTGGCTTTCTGGATTTGAGCGGTAATAGCAGCAACGATCACAGTAGGACTAAACCGATTCCCTATGTCGTTTTGTATGACAAGGACAGGACGAATGCCGCCTTGCTCAGAACCAACAACGGGGGAAAGGTCAGCAAAGTAAACGTCGCCACGTTTAACAATCAAAGGATTATCCTCCGCTTACCAATCGTTCAACAGTATGTTCTGCCTCATACTCAGCTTGAAACGCCTCGGAAGCAATAGATAAATTAATTTTTGCCATCTCCATATATCCCCGTCTCATCGATTCACGAATGTGTCTTTTCTTCCGTTCACGTAAATACATTTTTGTTGCTTGATAAATAAATTCGTTTCTATTTACATTCTCTTGCTGGACATAACCGTCAAGTTCTGTTAAAAAATTTTGCGGTAAACGAATTACGATTTCTTGAGTTGCGCTGGATTCAGACACAAAAACACCTCCACCAAAACTGCAAAAACGATATACCTACCAATTACCATATTACCATCATTTGAAGGTAATGCAAAGAGTTTTCCACAATCCATAACTATTATCGCCTAAAATCAGATGGAATTATGCATATTTTCTATTTATTTTTGTTTTTTAATTATTATTTTGAATCTTGTCAATTTGAAGATTTTTACTTAATGATTGGGTTGGAAACCCCTATCATATTTTCCCCACGTAGATAAACACGGGGAACACGATTAGATATCATACATGGAATTTCATAATTAATTGTGTTTAGTTTTTCCGCAATTTCATCAATAGTAATCGAAGCTTCTTTTTGTTTTCCAATCAATGTTACTTTAGTTCCTATTGGCAATGGTCCCGGAAGCTTTATCATACATTGATCCATACAAATTCGACCTACAATTGGAACTCGGACACCTTCTACTAATACTTCTTGTCCTTCTAATTTCCTTGTCCAACCGTCTGCATAACCAATTGGGATTGTTCCAATCCATTCATCTTCCATTGCTGTATATGTACAACCATAACTAATACTTGTTCCCTTTTCTACTTTTTTCACATGAACAAGTCTTGAGTGTAAAGAAAAGGCTTCGGCTAATGGGAAAGGCAGCTCATCCTTTATCTCTTGTGATGGACTTAATCCATACATAGAAATTCCAAATCGAACAATGGAGAACAGACTTTCCTTAAATCGTAAACTGGCAGCACTATTACTTGCATGAATCCATTTTGGCTTTTTATCTATTGATTCTAATAAATGTTGAAAGTTTTCTAGTTGATATTGATAATAATGAAGATTTTTTGAATCAGCTGCTGCAAAATGTGTAAAAATTCCTTCAATAGCTATATTTTTACAACTTCGGATTGTTTCGATGAGTTCTCTTAACTCCGTTACCGTTTGAAGACCAATTCTCCCCATTCCCGTATCACATTTGATATGAATATTTAACTGCTCATTATTTAAATAAGATTCTGCTTGTTTAATCCAATCTTTTTGAAATGCTGTTAAGGAAATGTTATTTTTTGCTGCTATTGGAGCATATTCAGGACGCGTTAATCCTAGAACTAAAATCGGTTCCTGGATGCCATTTTTTCTTAATTGAAGGGCTTCATCTAAAATCGCCACAGCAAGAAACTTGCATCCTAATTGAACAGCTTCTTTAGCTACAAATGTGGCACCGTGACCATATGCATTAGCTTTAACAACTGCCATTATTTCAGTTGTCTCTGGTAGGATTGATCTCAAATTCCGAATATTTCTTTCTATATAATCTAATCTTATTTCAGCCCATGTATCCCGATAAAAATGATTGATCACTTGACCACTTCCTTAAAGTATCTTTCAATATTGATTATTATGATAATATAAATAAAGTGTCAATTGGAACAGGGTTCATTTATGTTTGTAAAAACAGATTTAATTTCAAAAATTAAATTCTTTAAATGCTGCCCCATGGGGAGTTTTGTACCACTAATTTAAAGATATAAAAATATTATGGAGTTGAAAAATAAGTTAATATTAAAAGACCTAAGTCCATTGATATAGACTTAGGTCTTTTCCTTTAAAAAGTATGTTTACTATTTATTGGCTTTTTATGATGATTATTTTTCTATGGTTTCTTGTACAGATCTTGCTACCATTACTAACTCTTCAGGTGAAAGGCTATTGGACGCTAACATGTATTCAACACCGTCATGCATCCAAGTAATAGAGTTTTCAGTCATTGCACCTACTGTAAATCCAAGATCAACAGGATCTCCATTTACATACATAGGAGAGATAGAAGCGGTTGTTAAAACCTCCACTTTATCTTGAATTAATGTAAATGATTTATCTTTGCCACCGTAGGTTAATACAACACGTCTTCCATTATCCGTATTAAACTCGTCTTCGGAAATTAACTCCACTCCCTCTAATTCCATGCTTGGATATTTTACAGTAAACATATCATCATACGGTTCTGTAGAAACAGCTACTTCGAGTTGTGCACTTGTCATATTTTTCTTCATATCAAAAGCATTATCATCAAACTTAGCATCAAATTCAACTTTACTAAATTCCACCGTTAAAAGTGCATTACGGTCTTGATCCATAACTTTGACACTAACAGGGGATAAGTCTATTTTATTAAATCTAATTTCTTGAAGTGGAAGCATTTTATTATATTGGTACCTTGTTTTCGTTTCAAACACATAATGTTTTTCTGTTTCTTTGAACTTTGCCTCTTTATCTTCTAAAATATCTTTTACTAGTGACTCATAAAGGTAAGCTTGACTGCTATTATTTGGCCAATCGCTTTGAAATTTAAAGCTTTTATTTAGTGCTGGTGTTAAAACAAAAACTCCTTCTTTATTTCTTAGGATCATTTGATTTTGTTCTTTTTCTGCATTTTTTAGATTGACCCGATAATAGTTAGGCTTATTATGCCAAATTTGCACCTCATATTCTTGAGGCTCCGTCCCCATCTGTAATGTCATTTTAGCATCTGCTTTGTACCCCTTTAATTTCTCCACTTTGTTACTTAAATCTTGGGTTACATCTTCTTTTGATTTCGCCCCACAACCTGTTAGTAATAAAATGAAGATTAATCCGACAAAAAGAAATAGCCATTTGTTTCTCATTTTTCCAACCCCTTTTAGTCTCATTCACGATTAGTTTAGAGAAAGGATATGCCGAAATAGTTAAGATAAATAATTGGCAACACCTTGTCTCTCTATGCAATATGAATATATGAGACAACCTAGGGGAATATGCTCAATTGAACATGCTTTTTAAAATTAATTGTCCTCAATTATTACTTGAGCGACTGCAAATGTTTGACTATGAGAAATGGAAAGATGAACACCATTTTTAAAAGGCTTATGTATATACGGTTTCCCTTTTTGATCCGTATCAATCTCAATATCTTGAAAAGAAAGATCCTTTCCAATCCCTGTTCCGTTTGCCTTTGCAAATGCTTCTTTTGCCGCAAACCTCCCAGCTAAAAACTCTACTTTTCTTTTATCGCTTAATTTTTCAAATTGGAGCAATTCATTGTTCGTTAAAATTCTATTTTTAAACTTCTCATTTCGTATTAAATTTTCAATACGGTTAAGTTCAACAATATCAATACCAATTCCTTTTATCATTTTTCACCTCTTCTATTTAATACAGTCTTTGCATATACAGTATTGTACAAATTTCTAAATGAAATATTGAATAAGGGAGAATGTATATGTTTGTTCGTCGAGAAAGTTTTGGTCAATATATTCGCTCTTACCCAGTTGTAACTACCATTATTGTACTAAATCTAGTATTTTTTCTCCTTCTTACAATCCCAGTGTTTCCAAATCAATTCATTTTTCAATCTTTAGCAGGAGTAAATTTGTATATAGCTGAAGGTGAATGGTGGAGAATCATTACACCAATTTTCATGCATTCATCCTTTTCACACCTATTTTTCAATTGTTTTTCATTAGTAATTTTAGCCCCATCTCTGGAAGTATTACTTAGGAAAAATCGTTTTCTATTTTTATATTTAGCCTCAGGAATTTTCGCTAATATTGCAACTTATATTTTCGAACCATTAACTTATGTGCATGTGGGATCAAGTGGAGCTATTTTCGGATTATTAGGATTCCTATTTTTCCTTGCCATTTATAAAAAGCATTTAATATCTAGTTCCCATGCACAAATGATTATTGTCGTCGGAATGATAGCATTAATTTTTTCATTTACAGATATTCGAGTGAATATTACCGCTCATTTGGCAGGAATGTTATTTGGATTTATTTATGCAAGAATCATTTTCAAGTGATAAGATAACCATTCTTATTTATAGAAAAGCTGCTCCATTTCGAGCAGCTAACTTAGAGTTTTATCTTCTTGGCTTAACCATTTGTAAATATTATTTATATCACTAATAGATAGATCGACAGCTATTCCCTTTTTCCCA
Organism: Bacillus sp. JST-5; assembly: GCF_057747715.1. Lineage (NCBI taxonomy): Bacteria > Bacillati > Bacillota > Bacilli > Caryophanales > Bacillaceae > Bacillus > Bacillus sp. JST-5. Next base: position 10,358 of record NZ_JBYLHW010000068.1, read on the forward strand.
ATGCCACCAGATTTAATGAATGCAGAAATACTTCCAACTTTTGATTTTTTTTGAAAAATTGTTTGAGTAATATTGATATCTTGTATACGATTTCTTGGCAAATAAAATGTAGTTGTCGAAATTATTCGATGTCTTAATACAAGTTGTTTGTTAGAAATATTCCAACCGGCTGCTAGATAGGATAAATACCCCCAATAAATGGTAAGTGGTAATAGAGCGAAACTAAATAGTCCCCAAGGGAAAAGGAAATAGCTCAATCCCCCTATGATGGGTAAGCTAACTAAGGAAGTTCTTAACATATATCGTTTTGCACTCCGCCTTGGTGCACCTGTTAATTCAACATCTATTGTATATTCAGGTAAACATTCTTCTATATATTTTTTTAATTTTGATTTTTTTATTAGTGGTAACAGCATGATATTGATACTTTCATTATTCGTAACTGAGCCACCAGCACTTTCAATGTATACAGTTACATAACCGAACAAATGGCGGATAATGCTTTGTTCTACACGAATAGCCTGAATTCTCGACAATGGTATTGTAAGTTCTTTTTTTTCTAAAAGTCCCCTACTAATTATTAAGTCATCTTTTATTTTTCTAACTGTGAAAGAATAATATTTTATAAACGTTATTATTATCGCTAAAATATAGGCGATTAATAAGAAAATAAAAACGGTTAATGAAATCAAGAAAATACTATTTTTTATAAATTCTTTGATTCCTTCAAATACACTTTCGAACGGAATAAATTCATCAAATTGGGAAAGAAAGGCAAAAACTGCTGATATAATAACGCCAACCCCACCACTAGTGACAGCAAACATGAATATTTCTCTGTTTGGCATTTGATAGATGATTTTTCCTGTATGTTCATTATCCGATTCGTTCTCTATATCTATTTCTATTTTTTGATGTTTTACACTGTTTATATATTCCTTAATAGAGAAAGCTTCGGTTTTAGGAATAGCTGCAAGAATAGCATCGCTTTCTTCTAATCCGCTTGAACCAGCCGTTTCAATTTTTACCAATGCTAATTGAAAGAACCGGTGGATGATTCCTTCTTGTATATCAATACTTTGAATTCTTTCGAAAGGTATATATCTATTTTTTTTCACAAATAATCCTTGCACAATCTTTATCTGATTTTCCGTAATTTCGTATGTAAATCGATACCATTGAATAAAGCTAATGATTAATAATCCTATTAAACCAATTCCTATTAAACCAAAAAAAATGTAAGAACTGCTATTAATTTTAGTATCTAAAATAATAAATAAAATGATCGGGAAAATAACATCCTTCAAACTTTTAAAAAAAGATGTTATTGCGGCAACCGGGTGAAGTTTTTTTGTTTTAAACATCTTCTTCAGCCACCCTTGCCAATTTTGCAATGGATATTCTTAATTCATCTGCCTCATTTTCATCTAGTGCAGGGATCTCATGTGTCGTTGCAGCAGTTGAAATGGATATGGTTGATAGCTTATATTTTTTTAATAACGGCCCTTGCTTAGTATCTACATGCTGTACTCTTATCATTGGAATTAAAGTACGCTTTTTAATCAGTATCCCTCTCTGCAACTCTATTTCTTGTTCTCTAACTTCATACCTCCACCTTTGCCACCTTAACTTTGGGATGATAAAAGTAAGAAAATACCCAATGATAATAATTCCTACAATAATAATAAAAATAATCCACAATGGAAAGTGAAAGAAGAAAATGGCAATAGAGGCTCCAATACCTATCAAAATTGAAAGGAAAACATAAATAATTCCTGTTATTTTCCAAACTGTTAATGCTCTTTCAGATATCCTTTTTTGAGGTTCTCCTATCATTGATATTCTCCCTTTTAATAATTATTACCATTTCAAGTATACATTAAATTCCATCATTGGGAGAATTAAAATTTTATCGTATATAAAAACTACTTTCATCAATCCATTCAATATCATCATATTTTTTTAATTCTCTTACTAACTGAAATAATGATTCATCCTTTTTTTTGGCTTCAATCATAAAATCAAGTTGTTTAATCGAACCTTTTATTTTTCTCAAAAAAGTAATGAATGCAAAATCATCAATATAATCTGCATGAGCCTTAAATTGTTTTTCCGATTTAGGACTAGAAATATGTATTTTCATAGGCAAAGGAGATTGATCCCATGTTGCAATTATACGTTCCCATTGGCTTTCCCAGTCAGACTCGTGGTTAGCCTCATGATGATGCAAGTCGAAAACCATTGGAATCCCAATCTTTTCACATAAATAGAGAGTATCATTTATGTTAAACACATTATCATCATTTTCAAGCATAATCATTTTTGCTAATGATGGAGGGATATATCCCCAATTATTTATAAATTGTTCTAAAGCCTTTTCTTTATCATCGTATCCTCCGCCAATATGAATGACACAGCGATGAGTTGGATTTTGCCCCATACCTTTCAATAAAGCTTCATGCATGGCTAACGTTCGAATTGAATTATTTAAAATTTCTACCTTTGGTGAATTAAAGAGGACAAAGTGATCCGGTTGAAAGTCGACTCTCATATCTGATTGTTTTTCTAGGAAATTTTTTATTTTTATAAGTGGTTCTTTAATTGCCTTCATATAATTCCAATCTAATAATTCTTCATGATTAGCTAAAGGTATCAGTTTTGAACTAAAACGAAAAAAATGAATATTATTACCTGCATTATGTTTTAACAAACGTAAGCAATTATTCAAATTACTGATTGCAATTCGTTCAAGTTTATGAATGGCTGCTGTTCTATTTTTCATTTTAGTAAATTGAGCATAAGTCATTGTCTGAGATGGTGAACAGTTTTTTAAATGAACACTCATTGCAACATATCCAAGTCGAATCATTGTCATAGAATAAATCTCCTCAAGCAGTACTTTTTTTGTATTATTTGTAATTAAACTATATTCATGTAATCCGACAAAAAAACTGGAAGAAACAAACCTACCTCAGAAGATTATTAATTAAAATTTCACTGGCTCTCATATTTAAATTTAAGAAATAAACAATTTCACTCTTGAACAAATAGCATATAATATCAACAAAGATGTCTATTCACGTGTTTTAAAATCGAGTAGGAGGGAGCGATTAACTCCCGTCCTCTCACACCACCGTACGTACGGTTCCGTATACGGCGGTTCAATTAAGATAATTGACGCAAGTCTTTATAACTTCCGTGAATAGCTGTTCTCTTTATGCCAGTGGTCACTCCACCCTCCAAGAGGTCT
>NZ_JBYLHW010000069.1:0-13451 GCF_057747715.1 Bacillus sp. JST-5
AGACCTCTTGGAGGGTGGAGTGACCACTGGCATAAAGAGAACAGCTATTCACGGAAGTTATAAAGACTTGCGTCAATTATCTTAATTGAACCGCCGTATACGGAACCGTACGTACGGTGGTGTGAGAGGACGGGAGTTAATCGCTCCCTCCTACTCGATTTAGAATAAATTTTAATATTGGCTGTTCATCTTGCAAATAAAATCATCCAAGTTACAAGATTTTTTGTCGACTTGCAAATTCATAATCAAGAGTTACAAGTAATTTTCTAGTAGTTACAAGTTTTTTTCTTTTACTTGCAAATACGATTGTTTCTAGTTGAAAATAACTTTCGGATAGTTACAAATACTTATTCCAAACTTGCAAATTCGATTACCGGAGTTGCAAATATACATTCAATCGGTCAGGATTGGCACCCGCCAATCCTTCTTATTGAAAAAACATCAACCTCAAACGATCAAGTTGCAAATATATTAATCTGGGTTACAAGATTTTTTGATTACTAGGGTAACAAATTCACCTTTGAATGTTCGTCTTGCAAATAAATTAATTTGCAATGCAAGTCATTTCGATCATCTTCTTTTACATTTTCAACTTCGAACATTCAACTTACAAATAAAACTAAACTTGTTGCAAGTTTTTTTGCCCATTTACACGTTCACCCCAACATTGAATTAAATCAAAAAGGAGAAATTGAATCCCTCAATTTCTCCTTCTTCCTTACTTTCAACTAAAACCTGTTTATTTTTCATCCGATCATTGTAACTCTTTTTTAAAAACGTAGCTCACTTTTTGATAGTCCATCTTATTTAAATAAAATTTATGTGCTTCTTCTCTTTGGATTCCAGAAGATAGGGCAACTGTGTTTATCCCATGCTTTTTTGCCCAGTCATGAACGAAGCTCAATAACTTTTCTCCATATCCTTTGGAACGATATTTTTCATCTGTTACTAAGTCACACACCCATACAAAATGCCCATAATAAAGGGTAGTCATTGGCATAAATCCAACACATGCGACTATTTTTTCTCCTTCATATATAGCGTATAATAAATAATGATGCTTTTTTTTCGCATCAATAACATATTCTAAATAACTTTGTTCCGTAAGATGAGGTCGTAACTGCTTTATAATTGGAAAGGCTTCTAACCAATTGGATTGTTCTTTCAATTCTTTAATTATCATTTTCATACCCCTTATCATTATTATCTGATAATTAATTAATTAAGTAATATTATAATAACTTATTTTTTGTGAAATGGAGATGGTCATATTGGAATCTACGTTAATCTCAGCCAATGATACGTGGTTATTATGGGGATTTTTAGCTGGATGGGCTGCTGTTAGCATTTACCTTGAACAAAAATATAAATGGGCTTCAAAAGTATCAGGTGCGATTATTGCGTTATTAGGTGCTCTCATTTTAGCAAATTTAAAGGTTATTCCAACGGAAGCTCCAGCATATGACACTGTTTGGAGTTATGTAATTCCACTAGCAATTCCTTTATTATTATTTCAAGCAAATTTAAAAAAGATTTGGAATGAAAGTGGACGATTACTTCTACTATTTTTAATTAGTTCCGTTGGTACTGTTGTTGGAGTTTACATAGCTTTTATTGCATTAAAAGATGCTATTCCTGCTTTAGATAGCATTGGAGCTATGATGACAGGTTCATACATTGGTGGTGGAGTTAACTTCGCTGCATTAGCTGCAAAGTTCGAAGCGCCGTCTGAAATGGTATCTTCTACTATTGTCGCAGATAATTTAATGATGGCAATATACTTTTTTGTACTAATTGCCATCCCAGCTATTTCCTTTTTCCGAAACAAATTTCAAACTCCTTATATCGAACAAGTAGAGGCTCAGTCCAATCAAGAAGGAGAAACACAAGCAGCATCGTTTTGGAAGAGAAAAGAAGTTTCATTAAAAGATATTGCGTTATCCGTAGGAAGTGCATTTGTAATAGTAGCTATATCGTTTAAATTAGCGGAATATTTTGATGGAATTATCCCTTCCGGCGATGATGTCAATGTAGGATATAATGTTTTAAATGGTATTTTTGGAGATAAATATTTAATGCTAACTACAATTACAGTTTTAGCAGTAACAATTTTTAGTAAGTTTTTTGAACAACTTGCAGGTGCGCAGGAAATAGGAACTTATTTAATTTACATTTTCTTTGTTGTTATAGGAGTACCTGCTTCCATTCCTGAGTTACTACAAAACGCTCCATTATTACTAGTATTTGTATTTATCATTGTTTTCTTTAATATGATAATTACTTTTAGCGTAGGTAAATTGTTCAAATTTAACTTGGAAGAAATGATTTTAGCGAGTAATGCAAACATTGGTGGCCCGACGACGGCTGCTGCCATGGCAATAGCGAAAGGGTGGACTCCACTTATTGTGCCAATCATGTTAGTTGGAACATTAGGTTACATTATAGGAAACTATATAGGCAGTTTCATGGGCTATCTTTTCCAAGGAATGCTTTAAAATCAATAAAAGAATCTCCGTTTTGGAGGTTCTTTTTTATTGGCTTTATATGAATGGTTGATGTAAGGGTTATTTATTTGTAACTGATAAGTTGAATTTGTTCGATTAGGATGGTCACATTTAAAGTCGGTAAGTCTATTGGAAATTGGTTAATCAAAACACGAATAAACTTAGGGATATAAGAATTTTTCAGCAACTTGCAAAATTCTAGATCATTTTTTCTCAAAGAATAATATTTTTTTATTTGCTAACTTGAGGAAGAATTGCATATGGAGACTTTAATGAGAAGCAAAATGAAAAATTTAGTCCCCACAATTATTGAATAAGAACCAAATTTTTATGGGGCAAATTTTAATATTACAAAATATAAATATTATTTGGACTTGCCTCATAAAGTGTAATGTACACAAATTTATAAAGAAGGAGAGGCAGCATGAGTTCATTTTTTAAGGGAACATTGTTGTTAGTCTTAACGGCATTTATTGGAGAATGTTTAGAGTTTTTAATAAATATGGTTCTTGCTAAAGAGCTCGGAGAATTAGGCATGGGTCAGTATATGTCAATTCTCCCGTTTATCATTTTAGTCGTCATTATTGCAAGTTTTGAAATGCCGATTTCTATTTCCAAGTTTGTAGCTGAAAAAGAACCGAAATATCATCGGCATATGCTTTCATATGCAATGAGATTGGCAATTCTTTTAACCATTGTCCTTATGCTAGGGGCAACACTTCTATTTACAATCCTTCCTATTTATGGTGATCAACATCCTTCCATTCGTTGGATTGTTTTAATTTTGATACCTATTATCTCTTTTTCTTCGATTGCACGAGGCTATTTTATGGGAATTCAACATATGGGAAAAATTGCATTTGCAAACTTATTAAGAAGAATGGGTCAATTATTGTTGCTCGTGTTTGTTTTTCGATTTTTTCAATTTCATGTTGAAACAAGTGTTTTAATTGCATTATGTGCACTAATCGGAAGTGAATTAATTGTATTTGTATATTTTATTCACGCCTACATTTTACAGATGAGGCAATTACGGAAAACGGACAGTGTATCTTTACCTTCGAAATCTATTCGCTCTAACTTAATGGCCGTATCTATTCCGATGACTGGGATGAGAATTTTTCACGCAGTTTCGAACACCATCGAGCCGTTTTTAATTAAGTCAGCTTTGGTGGCTTCCGGTTTGACAATGACAGTAGCAACTGAACAATTTGGGGTTTTAGCAGGAGTAGCGATGACTATTGGATTTTTCCCTGCTTTTATTGCCCATTCACTTTTAACTATATTAATACCTACTGTTTCTGAAGCATATGCCAATAAAAATCAAACACGATTAGTACAATTATTGAAAAAAGTCATGGTTATCACGTTTATTTACGGAATTCCGGTTTGCTTTGTCTTTTATTATTTTGGAGATTATATTACTAAACTCTTTTTTGAATCGACGACCGCCACGTATTATTTACAATTACTGTGGCCATTCTTTCTCCTCCATTATTTTATTATTCCATTGCAAGCTTTTCTGATCGGGTTAGGACTTGTGAAAGATGCGTTTATTCATTCGATTTTATCAACAATTATTTCCTTTGCAATGATGTATTTATTAGGTTCAACTACACAATTTCAAATGGCAGGAATAATTATTGGAATGAATGCTGGAGCTGCATTATTAACAGCCTTACATTATACAACCGTTTGTAAGAAGATTGGAATTTCTATAACGTTAAAAAGACACTCACCGATCTTATATGATTGAAAAAACCATCCACCTACATCATTAAAGGTGGATGATTTTATGTTTTACTCCTTTTTTTGTGTGGGGTCCGGATCAATTTTTATACTATCCTCTGAGTTTAATCCAGATTTAATAAAATAGATTAATATACCGCCTGTTATAAACAAGACGATGAAAAGTGAAATGGTTTTAATCCATAATTCTAACATGTAAATCCCCCCTTAGTGTAATCTATGCAAAATGACTCTAAGGCATACAAGGATTCCCATTAATTTAATAAGACAATTATTTTATAGAGTGATATAGTATATATGTTATCTTTAACAATATCAGTTTAAATTTTTGAAAGAAGGTAACTTATATGGATTTAGGCTTTGATTGGTCGGGGACAACTATGATTGCCTTATTAAAAATTATCGCCATTGATATCATACTTTCAGGTGATAATGCGATTGTTATAGCAATGGCTACTAGGAAACTACCAGACAAGCAAAGAAATAAAGCGATTTTATGGGGGACTCTAGGAGCGGTTATTCTTCGTATTTTATTTGCCGCCATTATTGTTTATTTATTAAAAATTCCGTTCGTTCATCTATTAGGAGGTCTTCTTCTTTTATGGATTGCTTATAAAGTGTTAGTAGATCATGAGGAAGAAACAAAAATAAAATCTGAAAATAGTCTTATTAAAGCGATAGGGACAATTATTACAGCTGATGCAGTGATGAGTTTGGATAATGTCGTAGCAATCGCAGGAGCATCTGACGGACATATAGCGCTAATTGCGTTAGGTGTGTTAATTAGCATACCTGTGATGATCTTTGGTTCTAAAATCATTGTCCATGTAATGAAAAAATATCAGTGGATTGCGTATATAGGTTCGGGAATTCTTGCTTGGACAGCTGGAGATATGATTTTAAAAGACCCAAACTTCCTCAAAATTACCCACTTAGAACATGGGGCTATCATGTATGTCATGACTGTATTTATAACTGTTTTTATCCTTTTACTAGGATATTTAAAAAATAAAAGTGAAGAGCGACACTCTGTATAAATGGTAAAAGATCCGGAATTTGTGCACCGGGTCTTTTATTATTTTTTTATTTTCTGAATGTTTAAGTTAAAATGAAAAGGAAGAGGTGAAAAGATGAAAGAATTTTGGATACGATTTTCGATATTTTTTCTATTATGGGTAGGTTTTTCGTTCCCCTATATAGGTAGTGAGGAGTTTGTATATATCGTAATAGCTTGTACATGTACAATGGTCGCATATTTTTTTCTGCCTCTAACAAAACACCCATTTATATTATATTTTTTAATAAATTTAATCATTTCGTTAATTCCAATCTTCGTTCATACGAATGAAAATATTTTTTTTGTATTATTAATTTTATATATATTATTAGAAGCTTTATATCATTTAACTACAAAGATGTTGCGAATTTTTATGATATTAACAGGAAGCTTTATTTTAACCAATATGTTATTTGTATTTAATTGGCCATTGGAATCCTACATATTTTTTGCAATGTTCTTCTTTTTAGTGGATCGACTGAATATTAGTTATTTAGAAAAGCAAGAGCTAAGAAATGTGTATGAACAACTAATCGTTGAATATAGAAAATTAAAACGGACTGTTTATGAGTCGGATCAAGCAGCTAGGCTAGAAGAACGAACTAAGATAGCTAGAGATATTCATGATTCTGTCGGCCACAAATTAACGGCTCTTTTAATGCAGTTAGAAATGATTTCAATGAAAAATCAAAAGGAAGATTTACAAATTATTAAGCAACTCGCAAAAGAAAGTTTAGAAGAAACGAGAGATGCAGTAAAAGCATTAAAATTTGGTGAACATGAAGGGATTGCAACTGTTCTCCACTTAATTCGTAAGCTTGAATCTGAAAGTCATATACATATTCATTTCACGACAAAACAAGGTGTCCTTTCTACGAAATTATCAAATCGCCAAAGTATAGTATTATATCGAACAATTCAAGAAGCATTAACAAATGCGATGAGACATGCTCAATCAAAGGAAGTAAAGATTGTGTTAGGTAAATCAGCGATAGGAGAATTTGAGTTTAATATTTCCAACCAAATTTATGAAAGAAAAGCAATCAAAAAAGGATTTGGCCTTTCAAATATGGAGGAAAGGTTAAAAGAAATTGGCGGTAAATTACATATTTATCAACTGGATAATACATTTATCGTCAATGGAACATTTCCGTTAAAAGGGGAAGTAGGACATGTGGAGAATATTAATAGCTGAAGATCAAGCAATTGTAAGACAAGGATTAAAAATGATGTTGGAACAAGATGAAAAGTTAAAAGTCATAGCAGAGGCTGAGAATGGAAGAGAAGCTATTTCTCATTTGGAGAAAACAATCATCGATTTAGCCATATTAGATATCCGGATGCCTGAGATGAACGGTATTGAAACGTTAAGAATTATCAAAAAGCGGTGGCCGAATGTGAAAGTTTTAATGTTAACAACGTTTAATGATGACGAATATGCACTTCAATCGTTGAAAGAAGGAGCAAACGGATTTTTATTGAAAACATCTGATGGAAAACAATTAATCAATGCTGTAAATAGTTGCCTTACGGGTGGAGTTTTAATTCATGAGGACGTAGCAACAAAAGTGATGCCAAAATTATTAAGCAAAACAAGTGAAATGGAAAAAATCGATGAAACATTAACACCTAGAGAAATTATGATAATAAAATTAATCGGCGAAGGGAAAACAAACAAAGAAATAGCCAATGAACTTCATTTATCTATTGGAACTGTAAAAAATCATATTACGCAAATTTTAGGAAAGCTAAATTTACGTGACAGAACACAAGTAGCTATTTATGCTTTGAAACATGATATTTAAAGAACGGATCAAAGAATTAATAAGACAGAGCTTTATTTATTAAGAGTTCTGTTTTTTTTTATGAAAAAATTGTTACCTCTTTCTTTATGGGGAAAAATTGGAATCCAAATAAAAATGACTGGAGTCATATTCCATAAATGAAAGTAATGACTAAAGATAGTATTTCGTCTTTTACTAATTCCTTACACTATAAGTAGAACTTTAAGGGAGGAAGAACCATGATCGATGTGATAGATTTAACAAAAAGATTTAAACAAAAAGAAGTAGTGCGACAAGTCAATATGTATTTGGAAAAAGGGGAAATTGTCGTTTTACTAGGTCCAAATGGGGCATAGATATATAGACAAACATACAAAAAAGATAGAAAAACCAAGCCAACGTATCACATGACTTGGTCTTTTATTGCCATGTGTTGCTTTTTATTTTCTTTCATAAACTCTAACATCCGTTTATGCTGGTCTGCAAACGTAAATTGGATCGTGATTTCATTGTTTTCATGAACATAGATGGTATCAATCAATTCTAGTAATAATCCACGATTAAGCGTTTCAATATTTTTGTGCTTCAAAAAGGTTTTCAAATATGGATCGTTTACGCCAATCCCTTTTTGAGTAATGGTAATTTCTGTTTCGATCTTCTGATCATTTGTTTGACTCCATCGGCTTGTTGCTCAAATTTTGCTTTCATTCACATGCATTCTGCTCTGGTGATGTCACCACATTTCCAGTCCATATAAAGATTGTCAGTAACACAAGTGATTTTTTCTAATTCCTGCTTACGAGTTTTCAATAGTCGTTCTAACTGTTTTGAATGCGTATGGACAATAGGCTGTTGATTAATTTCTGTTATGATCTCTGCAATATTACCAACAAGCGCAATCTGTGTTTGAATGGTTTTTAAAACAGCTTCCGTTAGATCTTCTACTTTAATACTGTGTCGAGTGCATTTATTTTTATTTTTAATTGCATAGGTAGAACAGACATAATAGGTATATTCTTTCACACCAGCCTTCGTTTTCTTACGACTTGATTTTCTTGTCATTCCCATATGACAATCTGCGCATCGAAGGAAACCAGAAAAAAGATACACACGCTTTTTGGATGGGGCAGTGCGAGTATCACGCTTGCCTAGATTTTGAGCTTTTTCAAACGTAGCTTGATCAATAATAGGCTCATGTGTGTTTTCTACTACATACCATTCTTCTTCTGGCTGAGCAATTTTTTCATGTACTTTATAACTAATTACTCGTTGCTTCCCTTGTACCATTGTTCCAATGTACATTTCATTCTGCAAGATGCGAAATACAGTACCCAAACTCCACATGCCATCATTCTTAGCATAGTTTGGGGTGTAATGTTTCAATCCTTTGTTATGTTTATATTTTGTTGGTGTCGGAATGCCAAGCTCATTTAAATGCTTGACGATACCGCTATTACTCATGCCATCATAGACAAACCAGTGATAAATGTTTCGGACAATCTGTGCAGCTTCTTCATCAATGATCAGGTGATTCTTATTTTCTGGGTTTTTCTTATATCCATAAGGGGCAAATGCACCAATAAATTCTCCCTTGCGCGGTTTCATATCAAAGGTACGCCGAATATCATTCGATGTTCTAGCGGCATAACGATCATTCATTAATCCCGTAATCGGAACTTCCATCCCTTGAGCAATTTCTGGTTGAAGATACGTATCAATTGCTGGATCTCCTAAGCTAATGAACCGAACCTCATGTAACGGAAATACCCTTTCCAAAAAGTAACCTTGATCCGAATAGTTTCGAAAAGCTCTGGCAAGGGTCTTGCAGACAATACAGTTTACAACACCTGATTCCACATCTTGAATCATACGCTGAAAGTCCATTCTTTCATAATCTGTTTTACCAGACTGTCCATCATCTACATAGTAGTCAATAATGGTATACTCTCCCTCAAACGTATGTTCAAGGTACTCCTGTATGATTTTCCGTTGGTTAGTGACACTCAAACTTTCATCATTTCCGTCATCTCTCGATAAACGGATATAAACTGCCACCTTCCATACTTGATGTTGGTGCTTATTTCGTTTGTTTTTTACTCGTGCCATGTTCCTCCAATCTCTATAATCACGTCTTTATTGTATCATGAACAAGTGTTTTCTTCAGCGATTATAGTGGGAAAAATAATGGGTGATATGATGTGCCAAGTCTTTTCCGTTTGTTGTAAAACAAATTTGTACCGTTACCGGACCACATAGAAAATGAGTTGGATTCTGAATGTCATGGAAATACTTTTTCCATTGTTTATCTGGTGGTAAGGTCGGGTCGATATAAACGTGGCGAATGTCTACAAGGGAAGGACGGGCATGCGCCTGTTTTCTTTTTATCCTGTTCATTTGTTTCACTTCCTTTCCATGATCCATCAGACGGCTGTTGGTACAGCTCCACGGGAATTTCACCCCTGCAAGTAACTTCCAGCCCTATTCATCACTTGCGACGCTTTGAACGCTCGAGTGATGACTATAGGGGAGTATCATGATCCACACGAATGAGTCTTCGCCAGCCATTTATCACCATGGCATGAGATTCAAGAGGCATCGCTCATTTCAAGGGAAAGTCATGGCGCATGAAGCAAGTAGCTCGTCATTCGTAGAACGTATCTGATGGATTGTCCATATGCTGCATGGCGTTATCTTCCATGCTTTCTTTGTCAAGGAACAATATTCTCCCTTCATATCCTTCAACAAGTCATTTCATAAAATGCCAACTCTTTTATTGCTTTTTTCGTTATTTCTAAAAAAGTTCATGGAAACGACGTTAATAAGTAAAAACAAATGATAAATATAACATGATTAATTCCCCCTTTATATTAAGTCCCGATTGAAAAGAGAGATTTGTTGCATCTTTTTGAAAAAACTTTAAAAAATTATAGGTGATACAAGATCCCATTGAAACGCTTGTTGGATTTATACCATATTGATTTATGAAAACCTTGTTTCATTTCTCCCTTTGTATTAAGTCCCGATTCAAATAGGCGGTTTGTTGCATTTTTGGTAAAAAACTATATAAATCTTTTTTTATAAACAAAAAACATATAAACAGTTTGCACAGTCTGTTTATGCGTTTCAATAGTTCGTCTCATATGATCTAATAAACTACATTTATAAGCATTTTTATCTAGGGTAGGCGGATAATCTTTTTAGTTTTTTTAATAGGGTATCAGAAAACAAACATTCAATATATTCCTTGACGACTACCGTCTAGGAGCCGTCATTCTCTTTTAAAAATCAACCTTGTACCATCTATAAAATCTGTATAAAAAGAAAGACGGTTGCTATTTAAACCGTCGTCTGGAAAGAGCACTGCCAGATAAAGTTTTTTTAAATTGTGTGGCAGTATCTTTTTTTGTATAACCATATAACAGGAATTGTTTATTAACATAGTCGCTTATTGTCCTCCGCTATTTTTAACTAAAAGTTCTCTTTTATAAACGATTGGTAGTGAAGCTATGAAAACTAAAGTGACAACAACCGAAAATACATGCTGAATAACGTCTACTAAAATTGTGTAGGATAGGGTTGAACTGCATATGAAAAAGCCCATATCTCTGAAAATGATCTTGCAATTGGTGGTAAACCAGCAACACTAGAATACCCGCCAGTTCCAAAAGTGGTGAAATATTTGATTTTATTAAGAATCTGTAATTATATTTACTCTCTTTCATCTCAAGAATCTCAAAGTTTGACAGGTTAATCATATGTGGGGAACATTTATTCTATATTTTTCTTAAGTTGAGCATTGGAATTATCGTGTGGAAAAATTAATCACAGATTTCTTCAAAGACCACATTCATATTAATAACCAATTATATAATCACTTTTTTTCGTATCATGATTTCTGCAATCGATAAACTAATCACCCAGCATAACCATACAGCAATTGTGTATGAAGTGCCATACGAAAATTGCAAGGCATTGTGTGAAATGGCCACAATGATGTAGATGAACATATTTGCAAAGGTAAGAACGAAGCTTCTTAACATCCATGCACTATGTTTTATCACGTTTTTTCTTCTTATATTGATATAGCCTAGAATGGTTGTACCAAACCATAGTGTATTTAAAACGAGAAATCCAATGGTGCTCAACCATCCTCCTGTTGCAAAAAAAGAAACGTAAACACCAGGGATAAAGTTTAACAAAATAGACAGTACATAGACTCGACCATTCCAGCGATGAAATTGGATCGATTTAATTCGTAATTTCTTGATCACACCCAAGGGGCCAGTGATTAGTGAGATAATAGCAAAAATTATATGTAATCTGATCATTAGTATCCATAATGATTCGTTATTTAGAACTTCATCTTTTCTAGCAAGAAAGTTCTGAAAAGTGGGATCGATCATGAAATTTTTTGAAAATGTATGCATGACCCACATGAACGATACGATTAAAAAAATGATCCAAATGTTCTTTTTCATTTTTATCGTTATCCTTTCTTTTAATATTTAGGTAAATAAACCGCGATTTGTCATAACGAATACAACGGTAAAAATAAGTACAAATGTAAACCAACCGAGTGTATTAAGTTTGGCTTTATTTCGTTGTAACGCATTGTCAGGATCCTCAGAAACAATAACTCGTTTCAACTTATTTTGTATCATACCTATCAAGGCACCAATCAGCATAAACAGGATTAATGATAGCACCACCCATAACAAAGAAGGATAAGTGGCATATCCTATTGCCATCCATCCTCCTGTAATGATTAACAAAATTAATGCATAATGGGCAAAGCGGGTAAAGTCTACTAATGTTTTAACAGCTATTTTCAATTCACTACCTGATCGTGACAAAAGAGATTTAAACGTAAATGGGAAAGCTAGAAAACTACCAAGCAATAAAGCACCTAATACGTGAGCAAATACAATAAATGAATACATAACTACAACTCCATCCTTAGGAAATTCGATGTCCCTTTAATTTGGATGATGGAAGCATACCTGCCTTTGCTTCACCATACATATTGTTTCCATCTACAGAAACAATAAATTTTAATGTAAGACGCATAGGCTTCGTCACTTTCATGGACCATTTTAATTGATTCCCTTCCAGTACAGCGTTGTCCAGCGTAGTAATATCATCTCCTTGCCTAACAGTTCCCACTATACGACCATCTTCATAATATAAATCTAATAAAACAGAAAGATCGCCAATAGGAGTGGAAATCGTAGTATCCCATTTTCCTTGGAAATTAAAGTTCTTATCAGTATCAGTTTGATTAGAGGAGCTAGAACTTGCCGTTTCCATTGGATTTTCATGATTACTTTCTTTAGGTGCATTTCCTTCAGCTTTCCAAACTGTACCCCTGCGCTCGTACTCAAATAATTGTTCCACAGCATGTGCTATACGGGGGCCTAACTCTCGCTCAACTAAATAAAGCGCAACATCAAGCCCTGAAGTAACGCCACCACCAGTAACAAGATCGCCATCATCTACGATACGGGCATTAACTGGAATAGCGTTAGTAGCACTCAAAAGACCCATTCCCATATGATGCGTTACTGCATGGCGGCCTTCTAATAAACCATCCATTGCTAAAATGAGAGAACCGCCACAAACTGTGGAAAGTAAAATATCAGCTTTCTTCATTGCTTCTCGTAGTAGATTATTTAACTCGGTTTCAGCGGCTTTTTTTAATTTAACTGGAATGGAATCTGGACCATTATCATGAACAGAACCAGATGCCCCTGGAACAAGAATGATTCCTTTAGAGGACAAATCGATTTTGCCGCTTGCTTGGAGTTGTAATTGATTCACCCCACTTGTCACCATTCGTTCCCCTTCAGCGGAAACGAGTTTAACGATTATATCCTCTTTTGAGTACATTCCAGCTGCAATAAATACTTCATAAGGAGCAATTACATCCAATAAATCAAATCCATCAAATAACACAATTTGAACATTCATACATATGACCTTCATTTTTAAAAAAATTTAATCAAACTTTCTGGCAATTATTTTGAACCCTTGCCACAAGAAGCGTTCTTTTATTTTGTAAGAAGCTTTTTCAACTTTTGATACTCAGCTTCATTCAGTTCTCCCTTGACTAACCGATTTTCAAGAATCATGGTTATGTCCCTGTCTTTGTGATTGGAATCTTTATAGCGATAGCGAATTTCAAAGATTCGAATCGCCATAAAGCAGAAAAGTGTAAGGCAAAACAAAGCACCGAATGGAAAGAATGTTTCGAAACCCATATGTTTACCTCCCTTCGAATTGTCGTATTGTCAAAAGTTTCTAAGTAAAAACTTACATTTTTATTGATTTAATGCTATTTAAGACAAAAAAACTTGCCAC